>NZ_VZZR01000113.1:0-10105 GCF_009650555.1 Pseudomonas sp. EMN2 | reverse complement strand
CAGTTGGTTAGAGCACCACCTTGACATGGTGGGGGTCGTTGGTTCGAGTCCAATTGTGCCTACCAAACAAAGTCCCGGCTTACCGGGCATCGAAAAGGGCGATCCGCAAGGGTCGCCCTTTTTGTTTGCGCTAGATTCTAGTCTCGACACTTCGGTGCGGGAGCGATGGCTCCCGCGCCAACTCCGCCGCTAGCCCCTGCTGCTTTTACCGCCAGGCACATGCAGATAGGCCATCACGCTTTCGGTCAGCTCGGTCGCGAGCTTCACCGCCTCCTTGTTGCGTGCCATGACGCCGGCCACCAACCCTTCGATCAACGCCAGCACGGCGATGTTGGAGCTGGTCAGCACCGGATGGTCGGCGGGCGCGAACAGCACATGGTGGGCAATGGCGGTCAGCGGCGAGGCCGGTGAGTCGGTGATCGCCAGTACCGTGGCGTTGCGCTCGCGGGCATAGCGTGACAGTTGCAGCGTGTCCTGGGAGTAGCGCGGCAGGGCGATCGCCAGCAGCACGTCCTGTTCGTCGATCACCGCCAGCCTGTAGGCGGCGTTCTCGTTGCCACCTTCCATGCTGATGGCCAGGGCGTCGTTGCAGAACGGTACCAGCGTCGAGGCTGCCAGGCTGGCCAGGTAGGCGCTGTTGCCAAACCCCAGCACATAGACCTTGCGGGCCGCGAGCAGGCGTTTGACGAAGGTTTCGAAAGTGTCGGCCTGGTTGTTGCTGGCGGTCGTCGCCAGGTTGCTGCTGGCGCTCTGGATCTGCTCGTGCAGGCCAAAGTCGCCGTCGGGGCGTTGGGCCAGCTCGTTGCGCAGCTTGTCCACCGGCGAGACCATCTGCTGCAGGGTCGTCACCAGCTCTGCTTTCATGCCGCTGTAGCCGCCCAGGTCCAGGGCCTTGGCCAGGCGATTGACCGCCGCCGGCGAGGTCGCGGTGGCCTGGGCCATCTCTTCGATGGTCAGGGTCGCGGCCTTCAAGGGATGACGCAGGATATAGTCGGCGACCTTGCGCAGCGAAGGCGGCAGCTCGGCCAGGCTTTCCGACAGTTTGCGCATGACCGGCGAGGCATACACGGTGGTGTTCTTCGAATGGCTCGGCATCCAGCGCGAAGCTCCCTGAAAAGTTGGGCCGTAGTGTATCCCAAGGCGCCCCGCGGCGGACGGCCGCAGAGCGCCGAGGGGGCTTACTTGAGGCTGCCGGCAAGGAATTGCCGCAAGCGCTCGGATTGCGGCCGTGCCAGCACTTCGCGCGGCGCGCCGCGCTCTTCGGCAACGCCCTGGTGGAGGAACAGCAACTGGTTCGACACCTCCCGGGCAAAGCCCATCTCGTGGGTGACCACGACCATGGTGCGGCCTTCCTGGGCCAGGTCCTGCATCACCTTGAGCACTTCGCCGACCAGCTCTGGATCGAGCGCCGACGTGGGCTCGTCGAACAGCATCACCTCCGGCTCCATGGCCAGGGCCCGGGCGATGGCCACCCGTTGTTGTTCGCCACCGGACATGTGCGCCGGGTAAGCGTCGCGCCGGTGGCTGACGCCCACCTTGTTCAGGTAATGCTCGGCCTTTTCCCGTGCCTCCTTGCGGTTGATGCCCAGCACCTGCACCGGCGCCTCCATCACGTTGTCCAGCGCGCTCATGTGCGACCACAGGTTGAAATGCTGGAAGACCATGCAGAGCCGCGAACGCAGGCGCTGCAGTTGCCGCGGATCGGCCGCCCGCAGCCCGCCACGCGGGCATTCGCGCAGCTTGAGTTGCTCGCCGTTGACCACGATCTGCCCGGCATTGGGTTGTTCGAGCAGGTTGATGCAGCGCAGGAAGGTGCTCTTGCCCGAGCCGCTGGAGCCAATGATGCTGATCACGTCGCCGGCGTTGGCCGCAAGCGACACGCCCTTGAGCACCTGGTGGCTGCCATAGCTTTTATGCAGGTCCTGGATGTGCAGTTTGTTCATCGTCGGTACTCGTAGGTATCAGTCGCTGAGCAAGCGACCCTGGCGGATGGGGGTATTGCCGGCGACCTTGGCCAGCCACAGGCCCGGTTGGGCAAAGCGCAGGCGTTCGCGGGCGTAGAGAATGCCGTCGGTGGTGGCCCGCACCACGCTGTGGCGATCACTGAGCGGGTCGATGACCTCGAACAGCGGGTCGCCGACCCGCACTCGGGCCCCGAGGGGTTGCAGATAGCTGACCACACCGGGGTGCTCGGCGTAGGCGTACTGGGCGCCAGCGAAGGGCGTGGCCTGGCAGCCAAGCGCCGGTGCGCTCGGCCAGTGGCCGCTGATCAGGCCTTGCTCGGCCAGGTAGCCGAGGATCTGCTCGGCGCTGGCCTGGCACTGCTCGCGACCGGTGTCGGCCATGCCGCGCAACTCGATGGTGGTGGCCACGCAGGCCAGGGGGATCTCGGCCTGGGGGAAGTGCGCGCGCAGTTGCAACCACGGCGCCGCGCAGGCTTCATCGAACGCATCGCCACCGGCGCCCTCGGCCAGCAGCACCGCTTCGGCGCCCAGGCGCGCGGCCAACGAGCGCAGCTGCGGCCAGTGCTGTGGCATGGCGTAAAGCAGCATCACCGATTCGAAATCGCAGTGCAGGTCCAGCACCAGGTCGGCGTCGCAGGCGTGGCGCAGCAGCAGGCGGCGCAAACCGTCCAGCTCCGACTGCGCCGGCGGCAGGGCGTCGATGAGCTCGACCATGGCCTGGCGAACCGTGGCCACGTTGTTGGCCTCGTCGTCGCCCAGGCGGCCCTCCAGGCGCGTGGCCAGCGCCTGGGTCAGTGCCGGGAAGTCGCGGTTGAAATTCTTGCCGCTGTTGAATTCGAAGCGGCCCTGATGGGTGGCCTGGAACATCTGGCCGATGCCGATCGGATTGGCCAGGGGCACCAGTTCGATGGTGCCGTTGAGCCGGCCTTGGGCCTCGAGTTCGAGCAGGCGCCGCTTGAGCTCGACGGCAACGCGCATGCCCGGCAGTTCGTCGGCGTGCAGGGCAGCCTGGATGTAGGCCTTGCGCGGCCCGCTGCCAAAACGCAACACGCGCAGGGTCCGCTGGGTGCCGCAGGCGCTCCAGGGCAAGGTGTGGTCAATGTGCTGCATGCAGGCTCCTTAGTGCTTGCGTGGGGCCAGGTAGGCCAGCCAGTGGCGCTCGGCCAGTTTGAACAGGCGCACCAGCAGGAAGGTCAGGGCCAGGTAGATCAGCCCGGCGGTGATGAACGCCTCGAAGGGCAGGTAGTAACGCGCATTGAAGGTTTTTGCGGCGCCGGTGATGTCCACCAGGGTGACGATCGAGGCCAGGCTGGTGGTCTGCAGCATCATCAGCACCTCGTTGCTGTACTGCGGCAGGGCCCGGCGCAAGGCCGAGGGCAGCAGGATGCGCCGGTACAGGGTCAGGGGTGACATGCCCATGGCGCGGGCCGCTTCCAGCTCGCCGCGCGGGGTTGCCCGCAGGCTGCCGGCCAACAGTTCGGCACTGTAGGCACTGGTGTTGAGGGCGAAGGCCAGGCAGGTGCAGAAGGTTGCGCTGGACAGGTACGGCCACAGCGGGCTTTGGCGCACGGCTTCGAACTGGGCCAGGCCGTAGTAGATCAGGAACAGCTGCACCAGCATCGGCGTGCCGCGGATCACGTAGGTGTAAAGCCAGGCGGGGTAGCGCAGCAGGCACCTGCGCGAAACCCGCATGAGCCCCAGGGGGATTGCCAGCGCCAGGCCACAGGCCAATGAAATCAGCAGCACCTTGAGGGTCAGGGCGATGCCGTTCAGGTACAGCGGCAGGTTCTGCCAGATCAGCTGGTAGTCGAGCATCATCGCAGCGGCTCCCTTACAGCTCGGCGGCTTTGTAGCCGACCGAGTAACGTTGTCCCACACCGCGCAGCAGCACCAGCGACACACTGGTCAGCAGCAGGTACAGCGCCGCCACGGCGAGGAAAAAGGTGAATGGCTGGTGGGTGGCGTCGGCCGCGTTCTTGGCCTTGAACATCATGTCCTGCAGGCCGATCACCGAGATCAGCGCGGTGGACTTGGTCAGCACCAGCCAGTTGTTGGTGAACCCCGGCAGCGCCAGGCGCACCATCTGCGGCAGGCTTATCCGCCAGAACACCTGCAGGCCACTCATGCCATAGGCCGCGCCGGCCTCGGCCTGGCCCTTGGGTATGCCCAGGAAGGCACCACGGAAGGTTTCCGACAGGTACGCACCGAAAATGAAGCCCATGGTGCAGACCCCGGCGATGAAGGGGTTGATGTCGATGTACTGCGAGTAACCCAAGGCCAGCGCCAGGCGGTTGACCAGGTCCTGGCCGCCGTAGAACACCAGCAGGATCAGCACCAGGTCAGGGATGCCGCGCACCACCGTGGTGTAGACCTCGCCCAGCGCCGCCAGCCACTTGAAGGGTGACAGCCGGCAGGCGGCGCCGAACAGGCCCAGGCCGATGGCCAGTGCCATGGCCAGCAGGGCCAGTTCGATGCTCAGCCAGGCACCCTCGAGAATGCTCGATCCATAGCCGTGAAGCATGATGAAAACCCTCGCGAGCCAGCGTTACTGGCCGTAGATATCGAACGGGAAGTACTTGCTCTGCACCTGCTGGTAGGTGCCGTTGGCGCGGATCGCGGCGATGGCGGCGTTGAGGCGCGCCAGGTTGGCGGTGTCACCTTTGCGCACGGCGATACCGGCGCCACGGCCGAAGTACTGGGGGTCGCTGATGTCCGGCCCGACCAGGGCAAAGCCTTGGCCGGCGGGGGTCTTGATGAAACTCTCCTCGGTGTTGACGATGTCGGCGAGGGTGGCATCCAGGCGCCCGGACACCAGGTCGAGAAAGGCTTCGTTCTGCGAGGCGTAGCGCACCACTTCGACGCCCGCAGGCTCCAGTTGCTCGGTGGCGAAACGGTCATAGGTGGAGGCACGCTGCACACCCACCTTGCGGCCCTTGAGGTCCACGGCAGGTACGTCGAGACGGCTGCCGGCCTTCATCGCGAACTTGCCTGGCGTGTGGTAGTAGCGGTCGGTGAAATCGACCGACTTGAGGCGGTCTTCGGTGATCGACATGGACGACAGCACGGCGTCGATCTTGCGCACCTTCAGCGACGGAATCATCCCGTCGAACTCCTGGATCACCCACTGGCACTTGACCTGCATCTGCTCGCACAGGGCATTGCCGATGTCGTAGTCGAAGCCGGCAAGTTCGCCTTCGGGCGTGCGGTAGGAGAAGGGCGGGTAGGCCGCCTCGATGCCGATCCGCAGGCTTGCTTGATCGGCGTGGGCGAGGGCGCTGCAGGCACAGAAGGCCAGTGCGCCGAGAAGTCCGGTCTTGTTCATTTTATCGACTCCGGTGGGTAGGCAATGCCGCCCCGCGCTGCACGGGCGAGGGGTCGGCGGAATTGAAAGTGACACAAATAATTTCACAAATCAACACGGTGAAAATAAACATATCAAAAAGGCGATGCTCGGTTCACCCTGACGGTCGAGCTGGCAGCGGTGCCCATCCCGTCCCGAGGATGTATCTCTTTGTATCTGCCCCCGGCCTTTGCAACCTTGCTTACAAATACCGCTACCGATGGATACGCCCCGGATACACGCCTGGGGCCAAATGCGTCAGCCCGAACGCAAAGCCTGCCGGCGATGCTCCGGGACCTCATGGCACAACCCAACCGCTATCGGAGCAACACATGTCCAACACCAAGACTCGTATCGGCCTGCTCACCATCGCCCTGGTGGGCGGTATCAATCTCACCGCTTCCGCCTTTGCCGTGGAGGCGCTGCCCCAGGGCTACCAGCTCGCCGCCGCCGGCAAGGCCGCGGAAGGCAAGTGTGGCGAGGGTAAATGCGGCGCCGGCGCAGCCCAGGCCAAGGGCGCCCAGACGGAAGGCAAGTGCGGTGAAGGCAAGTGCGGCGATGCCTCCTTCGCCCGTACCGACACCGACCACGATGGCCGTGTCTCGCGCGCCGAACTGCTGGCGGTGGCGCCCAAGGCCAATGCCGAGTTCGACGCCATCGACGCCAATCACGACGGCTATCTGTCGGAAAGCGAGGTGTACCAGTTCCGCAAGGGCCAGTTCGATGCCAATGGCAAGCCTTTCCCGGCCGACCTGTACAGCAAGCTGAGCCAGGCCAGGAACTGAAACTAGGCACTGCCCAAGGCACAACGCCGGGCAACAGGCCCGGCCACGCCTTCCCCGACCTTTGTGAAGGAGCAGCAGCATGACCCAGCAGACCACCATCCTCTACACCGCCCGCACCCACACCAGCGGTGGCCGCGACGGGCGCGGCCAGGCCATCGGCGGCGAGCTCGACCTGGCATTGAGCCCGCCCGGTTCCGGCCGCCCTGGCACCAACCCCGAACAGCTGTTGGCCATTGGCTGGTCGGCCTGCTTCATCGGCGCCCTGCGCCGGGCCGGGCAGAAGCTTGATGTACGCGTACCGGAAGGTGTGGCGGTGGATGCCGAAGTCTCCCTAGGCAACAGCGCCGACGGCGGTTTCATCCTGGCCGCCCAGTTGACCGTCCACTTGCCTGGCCTTGTGCAAGCGGACAAAAAGAACCTGGTGGCCGAGGCCCATCAGATCTGCCCGTACTCCAAGGCGACGCGTGGCAACATCGAGGTGAACTTCGTCATCCCTTGAATGACGCGGGGTATCAATGCGCGTCGGCCGATGGTTGTGGCGGCGGCTGGACCTTGCGCATCAGGGGCACCAGCAGGGTGGCGATGGCAAAGCACAGCATGATCACCAGGAACGCATCGGCAAAGGTCATGGTCTGCGCTTCACGCCAGGTCAGGCCCCACAGCTGGTGCAACGCCGCCTGGCCGGCGTCGAGGCTGTTCTGGCCCAGTGCCTGGGCGTTGTCGCGCCATTGCTCGAGCCAGCGATTCATGCCCTCGTTGCTGGCGTTCAGGTGTTCGGCCAGGCGCAGGAAGTGCAGGTTGGTGCGATCGTTGAGCACGGTCGCACAGGCCGCAATGCCGATCGCGCCACCGAGGTTTCGCATCAGGTTGAACAGGCCCGAAGCCAGTTTCAGGCGCGCCGGTGACAGTGCGCCCAGGGTCAGGGTCACGGTCGGCGGCACCGCCATCTGCTGGGCGAACCCGCGTATGGCCTGGGGCAGCAGCAGTTCCTTGGCGCCCCAGTCGTGGGTGATCGATGAGAAGTCCCACATCGAAATACCGAACAGCGCCAGCCCCAGCATCAGGATCCAGCGCAGGTCCACGCGGTTGGCCAGAAAGGCGTAGACCGGGATGGCCAGCAACTGGAACACCCCGGTGGAGAACACCGCCAGGCCGATGTCCAGTGCGCCGTAGCCGCGAACCCGACCGAGGAACAGCGGTGTGAGGTAGATCGTGGCGAAAATCCCGATCCCGGTAATGAAGGAAAACAGGCAGCCCAAGGCAAAGTTGCGCTCGCGCAGGGCGCGCAGGTCAACAATGGGGTCGTCGATCCTGAGGCTGCGCCAGACGAACAACACACCGCAAATGGCAGCCACCCAGGCCGTGGTGGCGATGGTGCGGTCGCTGAACCAGTTCCAGCGCGGGCCTTCTTCCAGGGTGTATTCCAGGCAACCCAGAAACAGCGCCATCAAGCCCATGCCCAGATAGTCGGCGCCCTTGAGCAGGGCCAGGTTGGGGCGGTCGACCTTGACCAGGAGCGGCACGGCGACGGTGACGAACAGGCCGGGCACCAGGTTGATGTAGAACAACCAGTGCCAGGACGAGACATCGGTGATCAAGCCACCCACCGCCGGGCCCAGGGTGGGGGCAAGCGAAGCGATGGCGCCGATCACCGAGGCGGCGATCACCCGTTGCTTGCCGCTGAAGTAGATGAACGCTGTGGTGAACACCAGCGGGATCATCGACCCGCCGAGAAACCCTTGCAGTGCGCGAAAGGCGATCATGCTCTGGATGTTCCAGGCCAACGCGCACAGCAGGCTGGTCAGGGTGAAGCCGGCGGCCGAGGCGGCGAACAGCCAGCGTGTGCTCATCACCCGCGACAGCCAGCCCGACAACGGGATGACGATGATTTCCGCGATCAGGTAGGCCGTCTGCACCCAGGCGGTGTCGTCGGCGCCGGCAGAGAGCCCGCCACCGATGTCTTTCAGTGACGCCGAGACGATCTGGATATCGATCAGGGCAATGAACATCCCGACGCACATGCAGGCAAACGCCGTGACCTTTTGCGCGGGGCTGAGGGCGGGCAGTTCGCTGGTCACGGCCGGCCTGCCGACGCAACCTCAGGCTGCGGCAGGGGCTGGGGCCTGGTATCGACTTCGGCGACCACCGACAGGCCCGGGCGCAACGCGCCGAATTCGGCATCGCTGCCCGACAGGCGCACACGTACCGGCACCCGCTGCACGATCTTGGTGAAGTTGCCCGTGGCGTTCTCGGCGGGCAGCACGCTGAACTGTGCGCCCGTGGCCGGCGCGATGCTCTCGACGTGGCCCTGGAAGGTACGGCCCGGCAGGATGTCGGCGGTCACCCTGACGGCCTGGCCCACCTGCATGCGGGCGAGCTGATCTTCCTTGAAGTTGGCGTCCACCCACAGGCCGTGAGCGGGTACCACCGTAATCAACTGGCTGCCGGCAGCGGCATAAGCCCCCACCTTGGCCCGGCGGTTGCCCACATAACCGTCCACCGGCGCGCGCAGTTCGGTGTAGCCGATGTTCAGTTGCGCCTGCTGGCGGTCCGCTTCGGTCTGGGCCAGGGCCGCCAGGGCCTGCTCACGCTGGGTGCCGATCACCGCCAGTTGTTGACGCGCCGCCTGTAGGCCGGCATCGGCGTGGGCGCGGTCGGCCAGCGCGGTTTTCCAGGTGGCCTCGACTTGCTGGGCGCTTTGCACCGACACCGCTTGGCTGTTTACGAGGGTCTGGTAACGGGCGCGGTCGTGCTGGGCCCGTTGCGCTTCGGCGCTGCGTGCGTCGATCTGGGCCTTTGCCTGGCTGATGATGGCCTGCTGCAGCAGCTCGACGGCATCCAGGTTGGCCAGCCGTGCCCGTTGCGCGGCCACGGCGCCGTCGGCCTTGGCCAGTGCTGCCTGGTAATCGCGCACATCGATGCGCGCCAGCAGGTCACCGGCTTTGACGAACTGGTTGTCCAGCACCGCGACTTCGCTGATATACCCCGGCACCTTGGCGCTGATCACGGTGACATCTGCGCCCACGTAGGCATCGTCGGTATCTTCGACGAAGCGCGCGCTAGCCCACCAATGGCTGGCATAGCCCACGGCGCCGACCACCGCGAGTGCCAGCGCGGCCAGGCGCAAGGCCGCTTTTTTCCTGCCCGGTTTGTTTGTCGTGGGCGGGGCGGACTGCTCGGGGGTGGGGGCAACGTGAGCGTTCATGGCGTTCAGTCCTCTGCAGAGGCTTGGCTGGGGAGGGCATCGCCCTGGCGGTAGGCCCGCCCGGTTTCGGCGCGCCAATGGGTCAGCGGGTCGGCATCGGGCGAAATGCGCAGCCGGTGGTCGTCCACGGTGATGGGGCGGCCGGTGTTGGTATCCACCAGCGCCAGGGCAACCGGCTCGCCGGTGTGTTCGTCGGCGAGGTAGACCTTCTTCGAGCCTTCGGCATGCTTTGCCCCCCAGGCCATCAGGGTCAGGATCACCGGGCGCAGGTCGCGACCGGCCTCGGTGAGGAGGTACTCGAAACGGGGTGGGTTGTGCTGGTAGGGCTGGCGCACGAGCAGGTTTGATGCGATCAGGTCGTTGAGCCGGCGGGTGAGGGTGTTGCTGGCGATGCCCAGGCTGTGCTGGAACTCATCGAAGCGGCGCAGGCCGTAGAACGCATCGCGCAGGATCAGCAGGCTCCAGCCGTCGCCGATGTGTTCGAGGGCGCGAGCCACCGGGCAGGGCATGGGTTGGAAGCTGGCTTTCTTCATGGTCTTGACCTTGGATGTCATGCCTTGGATGGAGTGACTATCCTCCAGTAACTTTCATTATGCAAGTTACTGCGTCGGCCTTTGTACCTTTCGCCTGGCCGGACGCTACCGGCAGATGTTTTCGGCCGATCTGGCTTGTTCCGCAAAGTTTTTGATTTTTTTGAAAAAAACGCTTTACAGGTAGGTCTTCGATCACTAATATGCGCCCCACACGACAGGCACATAGCTCAGTTGGTTAGAGCACCACCTTGACATGGTGGGGGTCGTTGGTTCGAGTC
>NZ_VZZR01000112.1:0-21379 GCF_009650555.1 Pseudomonas sp. EMN2 | reverse complement strand
TATGGTGGGTCGTGTAGGATTCGAACCTACGACCAATTGGTTAAAAGCCAACTGCTCTACCAACTGAGCTAACGACCCGTTGGATGGCGCGTATATTACTGATTTCTCAGGGGAAATCAACACCCCATACGCATTTTTTTAAAAATATCGGGTTGGGTCCGCCACACCAGCCGCACTGAAGCCATCGGCCCGCAGGCGGCAGCTGTCGCACTTGCCACAGGCGCGCCCTTCGTCATCGGCCTGATAGCAGGACACGGTCAGGCTGTAGTCCACACCGCGAGCGATACCGGCCTGGACAATCTGCGCCTTGCTCAGGTTCTGCAGCGGCGCCTGGATGCGGAAGCCCTGCCCTTCGACCCCGGCCTTGGTGGCCAGGTTGGCCATGCGCTCGAAGGCCTCGACGAACTCGGGGCGGCAGTCCGGGTAACCGGAATAGTCCACCGCATTGACACCGATGAAGATATCGCGAGCCTCAAGCACTTCGGCCCAGCCGAGCGCCAGCGAGAGGAACACGGTATTGCGCGCCGGCACGTAGGTCACCGGGATGCCTTCGCTTGGCGCTTCCGGCACGTCGATACTGCTGTCGGTCAGGGCCGAGCCGCCGATGCCGTTCAGGTTCAGGCCAATCACCTTGTGCTCGACCACGCCCAGGTCACGGGCGACCCGCGCCGCGGCCTCGAGCTCGGCACGATGGCGCTGGCCATAGTCAAAGCTCATGGTGTAGCAGGCGTAGCCTTCAGCCTTGGCCATGGCTACCACGGTGGCCGAATCGAGGCCACCAGAGAGCAGGATTACCGCGCGTTTTTCAGTCATGTCTTTTCTCTCAGCGTCCAGGTTCGTCGTTCCACAGCAGCTTGTGCAACTGCAGCTGGAAACGCACGGGCAGGTTGTCGGCGACGATCCAGTCCGCCAGGTCGGAGGCGCTCACCTGATGGTGGCTGGGCGAGAACAGCACCTCGCCGGCACGCTCGGCCAGGTTGTACTGGATCAGTTTGGACACTGCCCAGTCGTAGTCTTCGCGCGAGCAGATGACGAACTTGACCTGATCGTTGCGGGTCAGCAGCTCGATGTTCTCGTAGCGGTTACGGTGCGACTCTTCGGAGCCTGGCGTCTTCAGGTCGACCACGCGGCTTACCCGGGTATCGACGCCGCTGATATCGAGCGCGCCGCTGGTTTCCAGCGACACCTCGTAACCGGCATCGCACAGGCTGCGCAGCAGCGGCAGTGCGTTGGGCTGAGCCAGCGGCTCACCGCCGGTGACACAGACATAGCGCGGCTTGAAGCCGGCCACCTGCTCGAGGAGCGAATCGAGCGTACGGATGCTGCCGCCGGTAAAGGCATAGGCACTGTCGCAGTACTGGCAGCGCAGGGGGCAACCGGTCAGGCGCACGAATACCGTGGGCAGCCCAGCCGTTCGCGTTTCACCCTGCAACGAGTAAAAGACTTCGGTGATGCGTAATGTGTCTTGCATGATCGCCACGGGCGTGACAGCTGAACAGGCTGTCCGCCTCCGTCAGGCACTGTCGCGGACTCGACATGGCGTTATCCGCAGCAGCGTGTTTACGAAAAAAAGGGCAGTGATTCTAACGAAAAAACCCGCGACAAGCGCGGGTTTCTTCATGAAGCATTGACTCAGAGCTTTTGCAGGTCACGCTCGGCCAGTTTGGCGGCGGTGGTTTTAGGGTAGTCGGTGACCACCTTCTGCAAAATGCCCTTGACCTTGTCGGTGTGGCCCAGGCGGCGCTCGACGTCGGCCAGCTTGTAGAGCGAATCCGGCACCTTGCTGTGTTCCGGATACAGCTGGCTGACCTTGGCAAAGGCCTGGCTGGCGCCCTGCAGGTCGCCTTTGGCGAGGTTCACTTCGCCCAGCCAGTATTGCGCGTTACCGGCGTACTGGCTGTTGGGGTACTTGCGCAGGAAGGCATTGAAGGCCTGGCTGGCCTTGTCGAAGTCCTTCTGCTTGATCAGGTCGAAAGCGGCGTCGTAATAGAGCTTTTCTTTCGCCGGATCACCCGGCTCGCTGCTGGCGGCCGGTTGCTGCGCGGCGCTGGCGCCGGCGGCGGCACCCGTGGCTGCGTTGTTCGCACCACCGGTGGAGGAATTATCGGGAGTCGCGGCAGGTGCCGTTCCGCTGCCAATGCGGCGGTCCAGTTCCTGATAGCGCTCGAGGTTTTCCTGCTTCATGCGCGACACATCGTTCTGCAGCTCTTCGATGATGCCTTGCTGGCGGGAAAGCTGGTCCTGCATCTGCTGCAGCTGCATGAACAGCTGGCCGTTTGCAGAAGCAGGGGCCGAAGCCCCTGCTCCGGCATAGGCGCCGCTCGTGCCATAACCCGCAGGTGGCAAACCACCCGCGTTGTCATCTACTACGGGAACCGCAGCCCACGCCGAAAGGGGCAGGCTGAGTGCGAGGACGGTTACTACACGGCGGCACATACGCATAGGAACTTACTTACGCAGTTCTACGCGACGGTTCTGAGCCCAGGACTGCTCGTCGTTGCCGGTGGCAACTGGACGCTCTTCGCCGTAGGAAACCAGTTCCAGCTGAGCAGGGGAAACGCCCTGCAGAACCAGGTAGCGCTGAACGGCTTTCGCACGACGCTCACCCAGAGCCATGTTGTACTCGCGGGTGCCGCGCTCGTCGGTGTTGCCTTCCAGAACAACGCGGTTGCCGTTGGACTTCAGGTCCTTGGCGTGAACGTCCAGAGCGCGCATGGCTTCTGGCTTCAGGTCCGAGCTGTCGTATTCGAAGTAGAAGGTGGTGATTGCGCGCAGGGCGGCTTCTTCGCTCAGGGAGCCGTCAACAGCGCCAGTGTTGGCACCGTAACCAGCGTTCGGATCAACAGCGCCTTCACCAGCGTTGTCGCCGCCTTTCGAGGAGCAACCTACAGCTACGGCCATGGCCAGAGCCAGCGCAGCGAATTTACCAAACTTCAGCATTTCCATCTTGAAACTCCTAATGAAACCCCAATGTGTTAAGCAAAACGTGTTACGCCGCAATCAGTTCAGGTAAGGGGACCAGGACGGTTCTCTGACTTCGCCTTGAGCGGTAGGAAGTGGGAGCCTCACGCGGCCGTTAAGCGACACGAGCATCAAGACTCCCCGGCCCTGCTGGCGGGTGGCGTAGATTAGCATGGTGCCGTTTGGCGCAACAGTGGGAGACTCATCAAGACTGGTCTCGGTGAGAATCTTTACACTTCCGCGTTGCAGATCCTGGGCAGCCACTTTGAAGTTGGTGAAACCCTGTTGGCGATGGATCATCACCAGGGTCTTTTCATCCGCCGACAGTTTCGGGTTGGCGTTGTAGTTGCCAACGAAAGTTACCCGCTCGGCACCACCGCCACTCACCGACTGTTTGTAGATCTGCGGCTTGCCGCCACGGTCGGAAGTGAAGTAAAGGGTGTTGCCATCCTTGCCCCAGAACGGCTCGGTATTGATACCGGGGCCGGCGGTGACACGGCTGATCTGACGCGAGGCGACGTTCATCACGTAGATGTCCGGGTTACCGTCTTTCGACAGCACGAACGCCAGGCGAGTACCGTCGGGCGACCAGGCAGGCGCGCCGTTCAGGCCTTCGAAGTTGGTGACCTGCTCGCGGCGGCCGGTATCGATGTGCTGGACGAAGATGCGCGGACGCTTCTGTTCGAACGACACGTAGGCGATGCGTTTGCCATCCGGTGCGAAGCGCGGCGACAGGATCGGCTCGCGCGACTGCAGCAGGGTGACCGCGCGGGCGCCGTCGTAGTCCGAACGCTGCAGGGTGTAACGGGTGTTGTTGGTCGAGAAACGCTCGGCGGTCACGTACAGCATGCGGGTGGAGAACGCACCCTTGATGCCGGTGAGCTTCTCGAACGACTGGTCGGCGATGTAGTGGGACATGTCACGCAGTTGATCGACACCCCCCGCGACGCTGCCGGTCAGCACTTGCTGCTCGGTGGCGACGTTGAACAGCGCATAGCTGACCTGCAGGCGGCCACCGGCAGGCACGATGCTGCCGACCATGACGTACTGCGCGCCCAGTGCCTTCCAGTCGCGGAAGATGACTTCGCTGGCCTGGGTGGGCTGGCTGATCATGTTCTGCTTCGGAATCGGCGAGTAGTAGCCGGAGTTGCGCAGGTCATTGCCAATGATATCGGCCATGTCCTCGGGCAGCACGCTGCCGCCCTGCACGCCGAAGGGCACTACCGCGATTGGGGTTGCCCGGTCGCTGCCGCTGGTGACCAGGATGTTCTTCTCCTCCGCCATGGCCATGCCTGCCACGCAGCAGAGCAAGACCAGGAGTCCTCTCAGACGTTTAATCACAACGCTAGATCCTCAGGTGTAAATGTCATCTTGAATGAACGATACGGATTGAATTCGTTCGGCTTCAAGCCCTGCATCTCGGTCAACCGACCAATGTTCTTCACCGCGGCCACGGCCGAGCTGTCGAACGGACCGTCGCCGCTGGATTTGGCCACGCTCACGTTGGTGAGGGTACCGTCCGGCAACATGTTGATCTGCAGAACTACCGTCATGCCCTTGCGCGCAGAAGGAGGACGCGCCCAGCCTTCGGCTGCTCGCATACGGATCAGGTCGTCGAAATCGCCGGCCACCTGGTCGCCCTGCTCATCAGCCAGCGCCTGCTGGCGCTCGGTGGTGTCGGACAACAGCTCGGCAAGTGCCTGAGCCTTCTTGTCTTCCGCCGATTTGCGGGCCGCTTCCTGTGCTTTTTTCTTCTGGGCGTCTGCAGCGGCCTTTTTCTTGGCCTCTTCAGCTGCCTTCTTCTTCGCTTCCTCGGCCGCCGCTTTCTTCTTGGCGTCCTCGGCTGCTTTTTTCTTCGCGTCTTCGGCGGCTTTCTTCTTCGCCTCTTCCGCTGCCTGTTTCTTGGCCTCTTCTTCGGCCTGCTTTTTCGCTTCTTCTTCAGCCTTCTTCTTGGCGATGTCGGCCTGCTGCTTTTCAGCCGCCTTCTTCGCCTCTTCGGCCTTCTTGGCTTCTGCGGCTTTCTTCTGCTCGGTCGCCTTGGCGGCCTCTTCGGCTTTCTTGGCCTCGGCGGCTTCGCGGGCTTCTTCAGCTTTTTGAGCAGCGTCGGCTTTCTTTTGTTCCGCAGCCTTCACGGCTTCCTGCTCGACCTTCTTCTGCTCCAGCTGCTCGACCTCGGTCTGACGCGACGCGGTCTTCTTCGCTTCCCCGGCAATCTTCTGATTGGTCTGGGTAGTCGCCTGGCTCTTGGACTTGAGCTGGTAGAGCGTGGCCTGGACGATCGGCTTGGAGGGCGGCAGCTCAGGCGTCATGGCAAAACTGACGAACAGCATGCCAAACACCAGCACATGCAGGCCGATGGCCCAGACACTGGGCCAGAAGTAGCTTTCCGAGGCGGATGGCTCTCGCTGCTGCATCAGGGCGCCTCGGTAATCAGGCCAACGTTACCGACACCGGCCTTCTGCAACCCGCCCATGGCACCCATGACCGCGCCGTAGTCGACGGACTTGTCGCCACGAATGAAGACCTGGGTCTGCTTGCCCTGGTCGCGACCGGCGGCAATGATCTTGGTTACCGCGCTGGTCATTTCCGGCAAGGTCATGGCCTTGTCCATCTGCTTGTCGGTGTCGACTTCACTGCCGAGGTTCCAGAAGTAAGTCTTGTCGGCCTTGATCGAGATGGTCAGGATCTGCACGTTGTTGTCCTGCGGCAGGGCTTCGCTGGACACCTTGGGCAGGTCTACTTTCACGCCCTGGTTGAGCATGGGAGCGGTCACCATGAAGATGACCAGCAGCACCAGCATCACGTCGATGTAGGGCACCACGTTCATCTCGGCGACCGGCTTGCGTTTGTGGCGAACTCGGGCCATGGGTTTCTACCTGATCACTCTTCGCTGGTGTGTACTTTGCGGTGCAGGATCGCCTGGAACTCGTCGGCGAAGGTGTAGTAACGACCAATCAGTACTTCACTGCGTGCGGCAAAGCGGTTGTAGGCGATAACCGCCGGGATAGCGGCGAACAGGCCGATCGCGGTGGCAATCAGGGCCTCGGCGATACCGGGGGCCACGGTGGCGAGGGTCGCCTGCTGGGCGCTGGCTAGGCCGCGGAACGAGTTCATGATGCCCCAGACGGTACCGAACAGGCCGATGTACGGGCTGGTGGAGCCGACGGTGGCCAGGAACGGCAGGCTCTGCTCGAGCTTCTCTTCTTCGCGGGAGATAGCAACGCGCATCGCACGGCCAACACCTTCCATCACCGCGTCCGGGTCGACACCCGGCTGCTGGCGCAGGCGCGAGAATTCCTTGAAGCCGGCACGGAATACCTGCTCGACGCCCGAATCCGGGTCGGGGTTGCTACCGGCCTGGCGGTACAGCTTGGACAGGTCGATACCCGACCAGAAGCGCTCCTCGAAGGCATCCAGGGCACGACGACCGGCACGCAGCATGGTGCTGCGCTGGAAGATCATGATCCAGGACATGACCGAAGCGGCCACCAGGGTGAGCATTACCAGCTGAACCACGACGCTGGCATTGGCGACCAGGCTCCACATGGAGGTATGGTCGACGACGTTTGCTTCCACGCTTATTCTCCTGCGTTGGATTGAGTACCCGTACCATCCGCCAGGAACGCATCGCGCAGTTCTGGGGGAATGGCCCGGGGCTTGAAAGTGTCGGCACGCACGGCGGCCACAAGGAACTGCCCTTCACAGAGCAGCACTTCATCCTTTATTCGCCATACCTGCTGCACGAAGCGCAGGCTGGCGCGATTCAATTCAAGCACTTGCGCGGTCACCCGCAATTCGTCGTCCAGCCGCGCCGGCGCGTGGTAGCGCGCTTCGCTGGAGTGCACGACGAACAAAAGATTGTCACCCGCCAGTTGCGCCTGGGAAAAACCCAGGTGACGCAGGCGCTCGGTGCGCGCTCGCTCCATGAACTTGAGGTAGTTGACGTAGTACACCACCCCACCCGCGTCGGTATCCTCGTAATAGACGCGACAGCGGTGTGCGAACGGTTCCAGCCCATTTTGCGCGCGCATACTCTAGTGCTTACTCCTGAACTTGCCAATCCGCCCAGGCAACTGTTTTTGCCGGGTTAATGTCGTATTGCCAGCGTTTGGTGGGCATGCCTGCGGTAGGACCACGAAATCGCCGGTTCGATCTGTCATTCGTCGTCCTGCGCGGAATATTCCCCGCCTTCACAGAAGCGCCCGGGAATGTTCAGGCCGAAATGCAGGTAGGCATGGCGAGTGACCACGCGGCCTCGCGGGGTGCGCATGATATAGCCTTGCTGGATGAGGTACGGTTCCAGCACGTCTTCGATGGTATGGCGCTCTTCGCTGATAGCTGCGGCGAGGTTGTCCACGCCCACCGGGCCACCGTCGAACTTCTCGATCATGGTCAGCAGCAGGCGCCGGTCGGAATGGTCGAAACCACGCTCGTCGACGTCCAGCAGGTTGAGCGCCATGTCCGCAACGGCCTTGGTGATCTCGCCCTTGCCGCGCACCTCGGCGTAGTCACGCACACGGCGCAACAGGCGGTTGGCAATGCGCGGGGTACCGCGCGCACGGCGGGCGATCTCGAAGGCACCGGTGTCCTCGATCGACAACCCGAGAATGCCGGCCGAACGGCTGACGATGGTCGCCAGGTCCCGATCGCTGTAGAACTCCAGGCGCTGAACGATACCGAAACGATCACGCAGGGGGTTGGTCAACATGCCTGCGCGGGTGGTGGCACCGACCAGGGTGAACGGTGGCAGATCGAGCTTGATCGAGCGCGCAGCCGGCCCTTCGCCGATCATGATGTCCAGCTGGAAGTCTTCCATGGCCGGATACAGCACTTCCTCGACCACCGGCGACAAGCGGTGAATTTCGTCGATGAACAGCACATCGTGCGGTTCCAGGTTGGTCAGCATCGCCGCCAGGTCGCCCGGGCGCTCGAGGATCGGCCCTGAGGTGCTCTTGACCGACACACCCATTTCGTGGGCGATGATATTGGCCAGCGTGGTTTTGCCAAGGCCCGGCGGGCCGAAGATCAGGGTATGGTCGAGGGACTCGTTGCGACCGCGCGCAGCCTGAATGAACAGCGCCATCTGCTCGCGAACCACTGGCTGGCCGATGTATTCCTCCAGGCGCAGCGGACGGATTGCGCGGTCCTGGACCTCTTCGCGGTCGCGTCCGGAGGCGGCAATCAGGCGGTCGGTCTCGATCACTTGGTAATCATCCCTTTGAGGCTGCGGCGGATCAGCTCTTCACTGCTGAGGTTGGCCTTGCCTTCGATGGCGGAAATGGCCTTGCTGGCCTCCTGCGGCTTGTAGCCCAGCGATACCAGCGCACTCACCGCGTCGGCCTCGGCCGTGTTGACGCTGGCCACCGGCAGCGGGCCGTCGGACACCAGGGCGAACATCGCCGGCGAGGTTTCCCAGGCCTTGAAGCGGTCCTTGAGCTCGACCAGCAAGCGCTCGGCGGTCTTCTTGCCAACGCCCGGCACGCGCACCAGCACGGCGGCGTCCTGCGCCTGTACACAGCGCACCAGGTCGTCGACTTCAAGCCCGGACATCAACGCCAGCGCCAGCTTCGGGCCAACGCCATTGAGCCGGATCAGCTCACGGAACAGTTCACGCTCACGTTTTTCAGCGAAGCCATAAAGCAGGTGGGCATCTTCACGCACCACCTGGTGGGTATGCAGGGTCACGACCTCCCCCACCTTGGGCAGGCGATAGAGGGTGGTCATCGGCACTTCGAGCTCGTAGCCCAGGCCATTGACGTCGACAATCAGGTGCGGCGGCTGTTTTTCCGCCAAGGTGCCGCGCAAACGTCCAATCACGTTCCGATCCTTTCTCTGGGGCGCCGGTCAGAAACCGCACAACCCTATCAGCAAATGCTTCGGGTGAACGGGCCACCCGGACAAAATGTGTATCAGCGCATGAAGCGGTTACAGACGCAAGCGCCCGCCGCGCCGCCGCGCTGTGGTCAAGCCATGGGGAATAAGGCTGGAGCGGGTATGGGCATGGCACAGGGCGATGGCCAGGGCATCGGAGGCGTCGACTTGCGGCTTCTGGGTGAGCTTGAGCAGGTGCATGACCATCAACATCACCTGGTCCTTGTTGGCCCCACCGGTGCCCGCCACCGCCTGCTTGACCTGGCTGGCGGTATATTCGGCGATCTCCAGGCCCGCCTCTGCGGCGGCCACGATTGCGGCACCGCGCGCCTGCCCCAGCTTGAGCGCCGAATCGGCATTGCGCGCCATGAACACCCGCTCGATACCCATGGTCACCGGCCCGTGCTGACGAATGATCTCGCTGACACCGCGAAAGACCACGAGCAGCCGATCGTGCAGCTCGCCATCACCGGTGCGAATACAGCCCGAGGTGACGTACTCGCAGCCGCGCGCAGTCTGCCGGACCACACCGAAGCCGGTGATGCGCGAACCGGGGTCGATACCAAGAATCAGAGTCATAACGCCTACAGGTATTTACGAATTTGCCGGCCCTATCGCGGGACAAGCCCGCTCCCACCTAGACCTCGTGGGAGCGGCGGTGCGCCGTTGCGACTTGCCCCGCGATAGCACCTGTCGCCGAAACTATCAGCCCAGCGCTTCCATGATCTCGTCGGAGATCTGTGCATTGGAGTAGACGTTCTGCACGTCGTCCAGATCCTCGAGCATGTCGATCAGCTTGAGCACCTTCTCGGCGCCTTCCTGATCCAGCTCGGCACTGGTGGTCGGCTGCATCACGATCTCGGCATCCGAAGCCTTGAAGCCGGCTTCTTCCAGTGCATTACGCACCGCGTAGAAGCTGTTGAATGAGGTGAACACATCGAAGGAGCCGTCGTCGTTGGCCACCACGTCGTCGGCATCGGCCTCCATCGCGGCTTCCATCAGCGCATCTTCGTCGACGGCCAGCTCTGCGGCAAAGCTGATCTGCCCCTTGCGCTCGAACAGGTAGGCCACCGAACCGTCAGTGCCCAGGTTGCCACCGCACTTGGTGAAGGCATGGCGCACGGCCGCGGCGGTACGGTTGCGGTTGTCGGTCATGGCTTCGACCATGATCGCCACGCCACCCGGGCCGTAACCCTCATAGCTGAGCTCTTCGACGTTGTCGCTTTCGTTGGTGCCGGCCCCTCGGGCCACGGCGCGGTCGATGATGTCGCGGCTCATGTTGGCACCCAGGGCCTTGTCCAGCGCCAGGCGCAGACGCGGGTTGGAAGCCGGGTCACCACCGCCTTGCTTGGCGGCGACGGTCAGCTCGCGGATCCACTTGGTGAAGATCTTCCCTCTCTTGGCATCCTGGCGCTCTTTGCGGTGCTTGATGTTCGCCCACTTGGAATGACCAGCCATAACGACTCCAAATCCTTGAAACAGAAACAGGTTCCGCCCCGAAGGGCGGAACGCATGAAATACATGGGCGCAGCGCTATCGATGCGCCCGAGTCCGTGATTACTCGACCTTGGTCTGCTCACGCAGACGGATGTGCAGCTCGCGCAGGGCCTTGGCGTCGACCAGGCCAGGGGCCTGGGTCATCACGCACGCGGCGCTCTGGGTTTTCGGGAAGGCGATCACTTCACGGATCGACTGGGCGCCGGTCATCAGCATGACCAGACGGTCCAGACCGAAGGCCAGGCCACCGTGGGGCGGCGCACCGAATTTCAGGGCATCGAGCAGGAAGCCGAATTTCTCTTCCTGTTCCGCCGCCTCGATACCCAGCAGACGGAAGACCGCCTGTTGCATTTCCTTGCGGTGGATACGGATCGAACCGCCACCCAGTTCAGTGCCATTGAGCACCATGTCGTAGGCGCGGGACAGCGCGGTGGCCGGGTTGGCCTCCAGCTCTTCCGGGGTGCACTTCGGCGCGGTGAACGGGTGGTGCAGTGCGGTGAAGCTGCCGTCTTCGTTCTCTTCGAACATCGGGAAGTCGACGACCCACATTGGGGCCCACTCGCAGGTCAGCAGTTCGAAATCGTGGCCCAGGCGGATACGCAGTGCGCCCAGGGCTTCGCTGACGACTTTGAACTTGTCGGCGCCGAAGAACACGATGTCGCCGTCGACCGCACCCACGCGGTCGAGGATGTTGTTGAGGTTGGCCTCAGGGATGTTCTTGACGATCGGCGACTGCAGGCCTTCGACACCCTTGGCGCGCTCGTTGACCTTGATGTACGCCAGGCCCTTGGCACCGTAGATGCCGACGAACTTGGTGTACTCGTCGATCTTGCTGCGCGGCATGCTCGCGCCGCCTGGCAGACGCAGGGCGGTGACGCGGCATTTCGGATCGTTGGCGGGGCCGGCGAAGACCTTGAAGTCCACGTCCTTCAGCTGGTCGGCAACGTCAACCAGTTCCAGCGGGTTGCGCAGGTCAGGCTTGTCGGAACCGTAGCGACGCATGGCCTCTTCGAAGGTCATGTGCGGGAATTCACCGAATTCCAGGTCCAGCACTTCCTTGAACAGCTTGCGGATCATGCTCTCGGTGAGGCCCATGATCTCGGACTCGTCGAGGAAGCTGGTCTCGATGTCGATCTGGGTGAATTCCGGCTGACGGTCAGCACGCAGGTCTTCGTCACGGAAGCACTTGGCGATCTGGTAGTAGCGGTCGAAGCCGGCGACCATCAGCAACTGCTTGAACAGTTGCGGCGACTGCGGCAGAGCGAAGAAGCTGCCGGCGTGGGTGCGGCTCGGCACCAGGTAGTCGCGGGCGCCTTCCGGAGTGGCGCGGGTCAGGATCGGCGTCTCGACGTCGAGGAAGCCATTTTCGTCGAGGAAGCGGCGGATGCTGGTGGTAATGCGCGAACGCAGGCGCAGCTTCTCGGCCATCTCCGGGCGACGCAGGTCGATGAAGCGGTAACGCAGGCGGGTTTCCTCGCCAACGTCGGAGTATTCGTTCAGCGGGAACGGCGGCGTTTCGGCTTCGTTGAGCACGGTCAGCTGGTAGCCGAGGATTTCGATGGCGCCGGAGGCCATGTTGGCGTTTACCGCGCCTTCCGGACGCTTGCGCACCTTGCCGGTGATCTGCACCACGTATTCGCTGCGCACGCGGTCGGCGGCGGCGAAGGTTTCGGCGCGATCCGGGTCGAATACGACCTGGGCCATGCCTTCGCGGTCACGGATATCGAGGAAGATCACCCCGCCGTGGTCGCGACGACGATGGACCCAGCCGCAAAGGGTGACTTCCTGGCCGTCCAGGCTCTCGTTCAGTTGGCCGCAATAATGGCTGCGCATCATGGTCGTGGTTTCGCTTCTCGTGATTCGTGTATTCGGTGGAGGTCTTCGCCGCCCAAGGGGCTAATACTGCAAGACCCGGTCGGTGCAATTCAACTCAGTCGGCCTTGTCGCCGCCTGCCAGATTCTTTTTTGCCCCGGTCTTGAAGTCGGTCTCGTACCAGCCGTTGCCACTCAGGCGAAAGCCGGGGACCGACAGCAGCTTTTTCAATGCCGGGGCCTGACACGCCGGGCAATCGGTCAGCGGCGCGGCACTGATCTTCTGCAACACCTCCATGCGGTGTTCGCAGGATGCACATTGATAGTCGTAAAGGGGCATGGTGTCTCTCGTCAACCACATTGCAGGCTGCCCACGGCAGCAAAGAGCGGGATTATATATGGTTAACCGGAGCAGTGCAGCCCGCCCGGCGATCAGTGTGAATCCGGCGCATCCTGCAACCATGCCACGCAGATCACCCGGATCAGGCCACTGAAGTTCCTCACCCCGCCATGGCGCAGGTGCACCTCACGATCAACATAGGACAGCACGGCGCTCACCGAACACCGATTGGCCTCGGCAATCCGCTCAAGGATCCGCCAGTAGACAGCCTCCAGGCGCAGGCAGGTTGCAAAACCATTGAGCCGCACGGAACGCGACACCGGCCCGGCCTGCTGCATGTCGAAATCCATCTTGAACGGATCAATACGCGGCCGACCACTTCCCAGCCCCTGCCTGCTCCCAGCATTCACACCTTGCGTAATACCGTACATCGCTTCGCTCCATCGACACGAACCATCCCCGTCCGTCGCTCCGGACGAGACCTAGACGTCAATGAAGCGCCGCCACGCATGTCGGTAGCAGCAGCAAAGCCTTCCCCTTAAACGAACAGGGCACGGCACCCACTGTGGCGCCGCCCCTGCCTTCAATGCTTGCGCAAGGGTCAAGCAGCAATTACTTCCCGTCGAGCAAAACCCGCAGCATCCACGCGGTTTTCTCATGCACCTGCATGCGTTGGGTGAGCAAGTCGGCGGTTGGCTCGTCGCTGACCTTGTCCACCACCGGGAAGATGCTGCGCGCGGTACGCACCACCGCCTCCTGGCCCTGCACCAGCTGCCGGATCATTTCATCGGCGACGGGTACCCCCTCTTCCTCCTTGATCGACGAATGGCGCGCATAAAAGGCATAGGAACCCGGCGCGGGGAAACCCAGCGCACGGATGCGTTCGGCAATGGAGTCCACCGCCAGCGCCAGCTCGTTGTACTGCTCCTCGAACATCAGGTGCAGCGTGCGAAACGACGGCCCGGTGACATTCCAATGGAAATTGTGGGTTTTCAGGTACAGCACATAGGTATCCGACAGCAGCCGGGACAACCCTTCGACAATGGACTTGCGATCTTCTTCACTGATACCGATATCGATTGCCATGACGTTCCCCTCTCCTTGTAGGCCCGGTTGATCAAGCGGGCGCCAGTCACTGCGAAACATGCCTGCGCGACAACCCTACAAACCCTAGCAAGAGATTCCCCGCCACGCAGGCCGCGACGGCCAGCCGGCGCACGCGGTTTGAGATGCCTGCGCCTTTGCTGTTAAATAGGCAGCGTGCCACCCGTGCGGACTGTTATTGCCGGGTGCATAGGCTGGGATGTCACGTTTTTGCGCTTACACCTCACGCGCACCGTGCAGCCAGCTCATCCTGTGATCGGCCTTATCAATGCGAGCCAAATCAAATGTTCAAGATCGTCCATCTGGTGACGGGCGTGGCTGCCTTGCTGCTATCGCTCATACCCAGCCTCAGAACCGACGCAACACCCCTGCTGCAACAACCCGAGGCCGTATACCTGGCCTTGCTCGGGCTGCTCAACCTGATCCTGGCCCCGGCCCTGCCGCTGTATTACAACGGCATGCGCCAGCAATTGCAGCGCGCGACCAGCATCCTGCTGGTACTGGCCGTCGCCCTGCAGACACTCACCCTGCTGGCGCGCCCGGAACTGGGCAGCCTGCCTGCACTGGCCTGCGCCATCCTCGCCTGCGCCCTGCACCTGGCGGCGGGTTTTGCCCGCACGCCACGCAAGACCCGCAGCCAGGGCGTAGCGCAAGACGCAGGCCTGCGCGATACCGGTACGGTGAAGTGGTTCAATACCTCGAAGGGCTTCGGCTTCATCTCTCGCGACACCGGTGACGATATCTTCGTGCACTTTCGCGCCATCCGTGGCGAAGGCCACCGCGTCCTGGTCGAAGGCCAACGCGTGGAATTCTCTGTGATGCACCGTGACAAAGGCCTGCAGGCCGAAGACGTGGTCGCGGTCTCGCGCCGCTGACCACAGTCTCCGCCGCCTTCAATAATGAGGCGGCGGAGCCTCTTCTCCCTCGCTGCCGTACTGGCCAACCATCTCTTCGTAACGCTTGATCAACTCGGCCACCTGCAATTGCAGGTGCTCGATCACCCGCCCCTGTTCGACCACCACGTCATTCAGCGCCTGGATGGTGTCATCCTGGAACGCCTGCCGGGTTTCCAGCTCGACGATCTGCATTTCCAGCGACATGCCTCAGGCCTCCTTGAAGCTTTCACCGAGCAACGCACGCATACGCTGGCGAATGCCTTCCACCTGTTCCGGCGCATAGTCGATGGCCGGCACCTTGCCCCATACCGGCGCAGGCCAGGCGGCATCGCCGTGGCGACGGACGATGACATGCATGTGCAACTGACTGACAACGTTACCGAGCGTGGCAACGTTCATCTTGTCGGCAGCAAAGGCATCCTTCAACGCTTCGGCCAAGGCATTGGTTTCCTGCCAGAGCTGCTGCTGATCAGCCTCTTCGAGGTCGAAAAGCTCGCTGATGTCGGCGCGACGCGGAACCAGGATAAACCAGGGGTAGTTGGCATCCTTGCTCAACAGCAAGCGGCATAGCGGCAGGTCGCCCAGCACCAGGGAATCCTGCTGCAGGCGCGAATCGAGAGTGAACACGGCGTACCTCCTGAAAAACAATGACGCCCCACAGGGCGAAAACAGGGGCGAAGGATACCCTGCTTCCTCTTGTGCCACATCAGCGAGAACAGGCACCCAACAGCTACGCGCACCCGTTTGAGCCGGCGACGGTAACACCACGCTACTTTTCGCACCAAAATGATGCCAATCGTCACCGCACCACCACACTTTCTTCACACAAAACACGCAGGATCAACAGTCACGGGTAACACCTTGACTTTGAAGGCAACTGTTGGCGACAAGCAGGGCATTGATCCTTGGCACACCATAAGACAGGCGCCGCCCCGTGTTTACGGTGATTTCCACCCTGGCGCTTCGGCAATTGTGAAAATTTCATCAAGCGTTCGTGATTTTGAGCACGCTTGTTGCATTCGTTTGACGCCAAGTCGGCACGACACCTGCATCGTCGGGTGGACGCGACAAATAACAACAGCGGCATCGGATCCACCAGGGAGTTTTCAAGCCACAACTTTGTGATTACGCACTCTTGATGGCTTGACAACAGCGCTGGCGTTGTACGCCCAACTAAACAGGGCGTGATTTGCGACATGGAAATAACTGTACGCGACACGGCCATAAAGTTATCGAAAGGTTGTTTTTGCCCGTATCGCCAAGAATAGTCTGCGTGATATACATTTTCGCCGACATAACAAGAAAGAGCTGCCCCCTATAACTAAAACACCAGGGCGCAGCGGTACTCTTCCTAAAAACCAAAGGAGCAAATCACGATGCGCGTGATGAAGTGGAGCATGATCGCCCTGGCAGTAGCAGCAGGGACCTCGCAGTTTGCTGTCGCCTCTTCGCAGGATGAGTCCAAGGGCTTCCTCGAAGACAGCAAGCTCAACGTCAAGACCCGGATGCTGTATTTCAGCCGTGACTTCCGCAACAACGATCGTGACAAAGACGGCAACCGTCAGAGCCGCGTGGAAGAAACCGGCCTGGGCTTCCTGGGCACCTACGAATCCGGCTTCACCCAAGGCACCGTCGGTGTCGGCGTCGACGCCATCGGCATGCTGGGCCTGAAACTGGACAGCGGCAAAGGCCGCGCCGGCACCGGCCTGTTCCCGACCGGCTCCGACGGCCGCTCGCAAGACGACTACTCGAAAGCCGGCGGCGCGGTCAAATTCCGCGTATCCGACACCGTACTCAAGGTTGGCGACCAGTTCACCGCTCTGCCGGTCTTCGCCACCGACGACAGCCGCTTGCTGCCAGAGATCGCCCAAGGCGGCCTGATCACCAGCAACGAAATCAAGGGCCTGACCCTGCACGCCGGTCGCTTCACCAGCCTGACCGCGCAAGCCGAGACCAACCGCGACAGCCTGCACCTCAAGGAAGCTGACGTAATCGGCGGCACCTACGCCTTTACCGACACCCTGAGCACCAGCCTGTACTACTCCAACGTTGAAGACTACTGGCGCAAATACTACGCCAACATCAACTGGGCGCTGCCGATCTCCGACAAGCAAGGCCTGGTGTTCGACTTCAACATCTATGACACCAAGAGCGACGGCGCAGCCCTGGTCAAGGCCTACGACGGCGACAAACTGGACAACCGTGCATTCAGCCTGTCCGGCGCCTATAACATCGGCGCACACACCTTCACCCTGGCCTACCAGAAGGTCACCGGTGACGGCGACTACGCCTACGGCGTGGACGGCGGCGGCACCATCTTCCTGGCCAACTCCATTGCCCGCTCCGACTTCAACGCCGAAGACGAGAAGTCCTGGCAGGCTCGCTACGACCTGAACTTCGCCGAGTACGGCATTCCAGGCCTGTCGTTCATGACCCGTTACGTGCGTGGTACCGGCGCCAACGTTACTGGCACCGACAACGGCAAGGAATGGGAACGCGACGTAGACATCAAGTACGTGCTGCAGGAAGGCCCGGCGAAAGACCTGAGCTTCCGCGTCCGTCAAGCCACCTACCGCTCCGCCGACGGCGTGTACTACGGTTCGAGCTCGATCGACGAACTGCGCCTGATCGTCGAGTACCCGCTGAGCATCCTGTAAGCCTGTGCTTGCAACGCTTCGCGAATGAAGAAGCCCGGCCTAGGCCGGGCTTTTTCATGGCTGACACAAGCGCACGACTGCTGCATTCTGTACGCTTTCGTCTCGCCCCCGTACAATGCGGGGTCATTTCACATTCAGGCAATCGACACGGCTCACCATGCGCACCAGTCAATATTTGCTCGCCACCCAAAAAGAAACCCCGGCAGATGCCGTGGTCATCAGCCACCAGCTCATGCTGCGTGCCGGCATGATCCGCAAACTGGCCTCCGGCCTCTACACCTGGCTGCCGATGGGCCTGCGGGTGATGCGCAAGGTCGAGGCCGTGGTCCGCGAGGAAATGAACGCCGCCGGTGCCCTTGAAGTGCTGATGCCAAGCATCCAGCCCGCTGAGCTGTGGCAGGAATCCGGCCGCTGGGAACAGTACGGCCCGGAGCTGCTGCGCCTGAAGGACCGCCACAACCGCGACTTCTGCGTCGGCCCGACCCACGAGGAGGTCATCACCGACCTCGCGCGCAACGAGCTGTCGAGCTACAAGCAGCTGCCGCTGAACATGTACCAGATCCAGACCAAGTTCCGTGACGAGATCCGTCCGCGCTTCGGCCTGATGCGCGGCCGCGAGTTCATCATGAAGGACGCCTACTCCTTCCATGCCGACCAGGCTTCCCTGCAGGAAACCTACGACCGCATGCACCTGGCCTACAGCAACATCTTTACCCGCCTGGGCCTGGACTTCCGCCCAGTACAGGCCGACACCGGCTCCATCGGTGGCAGCTACTCCCACGAATTCCACGTGCTCGCCTCTTCCGGTGAGGACGACGTGATCTTCAGCGACAGCTCCGATTACGCCGCCAACATCGAGAAGGCCGAGGCCATCCCGCGCGAAACCGTGCGTCCGGCCCCGACCGAAGAACTGCGCCTGGTCGACACCCCAGACGCCAAGACCATTGCGCAGCTGGTGGAAAACTTCGGCCTGGCGATCGAGAAGACCGTCAAGACCCTGATTGTGCATGGTGCCGAAGAGGGCAAGCTGATCGCCCTGATCGTCCGTGGCGACCACGAGCTCAACGAAATCAAGGCCACCAAGCTGGAACAGGTTGCCGAGCCGCTGGTCATGGCCAGCGAAGCCGAACTGCGCGCCGCCATCGGTGCCGGCGCTGGCTCCCTCGGCCCGCTGAACCTGCCGCTGGAATGCATCATCGACCGCTCGGTCGCCCTGATGAGCGACTTCGGCATCGGTGCCAACATCGACGACAAGCACTACTTCGGCGTGAACTGGGAGCGTGACCTGCCGGTTCCACAAGTCGCCGACCTGCGCAACGTCGTCGAAGGCGACCCGAGCCCGGACGGCCAAGGCACCCTGGTCATCAAGCGCGGCATCGAAGTCGGCCACATCTTCCAGCTCGGCACCAAGTACAGCGAGGCACTCAAGTGCCAGGTACTGGGTGAAAACGGCAAGCCGGTGGTGCTGTCGATGGGTTGCTACGGTATCGGCGTATCCCGCGTGGTCGCCGCCGCCATCGAGCAGAGCTACGACGACAAGGGCATCATCTGGAACGACGCCCTGGCGCCCTTCCAGATCGCCCTGGTACCGCTGCGCTACGAAACCGACGTGGTACGCGAAGCCACCGACAAGCTGTACGCCGAACTGACCGCTGCCGGTTTCGACGTACTGCTGGACGACCGCGACAAGAAGACCAGCCCCGGCATCAAGTTCGCCGACATGGAGCTGATCGGCATCCCGCACCGCATCGTCGTCAGCGATCGCGGCCTGGCTGAAGGCAACCTGGAATACAAGCACCGCACCGAGCAAGACGCCCAGGCGTTGCCGCTCAACGAAGTGCTGAGCTTCCTGCAGGCCCGTATCCGCCGCTGATAAACCGTTGCGCGAGTGATCATGTCCAAGCGAAGTACCTACACCCTGGGGGGCGCCGCACTGTGCGGCGCCCTGCTCCTCAGCGGTTGCGCCAACCAGATGCCCCAGCGCAGCGACCATGAAGAGCGCGTCGAGCGCAAGCTGCTCGAACACAGTCTGCAGATCGATGTCGGCGAGCCCAAGGTCATGGAGCTTCCGCAACGGCGCGTGCGCATTCACGAACAGCAGCGCTTCGAGGTCACCGAATTCGAGGTGACCCGTCGATACGACCGCTACACGCCCTACCAGCCTTGGCGGGAGATCTACGAGATCCCGCTGGGTGCGGTTGCAGTGGTCGCCGGTATCGGCGCCAACGTGGCCAACGTGTTCGCCCTCGGCAACCTGCCCGAGAGCATGACCCACGACTGGCTCAGCTATGGCGTGGCCGGGCTCAACCCTTTCATGAACACGCCGTCCAACGGCCGGGCGCAACAGAACCTGGCCGGCATCAGCGAAGTCGAGAAAGGCAAGCGCGAAGAGTTCACCAGCGTGCCCTGGAACGAGCGCCTGGTCGAGGTCAAGGCCGGCAAGATGACCCACGAGCTGACCACCGACAAGAACGGTGTGCTACGCCTGAACCTGCTCGACAGCCCGTTCTCCGAGCAAAACCTCAAGCACGTAGGCACCCTGCACTTGCAGGTGGTCGACGAGGACAACGGCGTGCGTGGCGATGCCAGCCTGCTGGTCAGCGGCAGCCTGCGCGGCAAGCTGCTGGAAGCGCACGAGCTGATCTTCGATGACCTCGAAGACGACGACGTTGGCCAGTGGGTACATCGGGTCAAGCGCCTCTCGGAGCTGGGCCTGGAAGAAGAAGCCAGCGAGCTGGAGCAGAGCCTGATCGAGCTGACTCGCAACGATCCGGAACTGCAGCAGGACTTCCTCAAGACGCTGACCAAGGAAACCGGCCGCCTGGTCGCCGACCCTGGCGCGCAATGAATGGTTTGACGCAATAACCGCAAGGGGCGCACATCGCGCCCCTTCTTTATTTGTCTTCGAATAACTCCAGTTGTTCATGGGCACCGCGCAAATCGCGCAATCTCACCCCTACGCCCAGCAAGCGCACGGGCTTGCCGCCGCGTGCGAACGCCTGGCTGAGCAACTGCCGGTAACTCTCAAGGTCACGCCCTGCCCCTGCCTGCTCCAGGGTGGTTTGACTGAAGTCGTGGAACTTCACCTTGACGAACGGCTTGTCGGGCCGATAGCTGCTGTCCATCCGTGCAATGCGCTCGTTCAGGCTGGCCAGCAGGTCGGGGAGTTTTTCCAGGCAACTGGCCAGGTTCGGCAGGTCATGATCGTAGGTATTTTCCACGCTGACCGACTGGCGACGGCTGTCATTTTGCACCGCACGCTCATCGATACCCCGCGCCAGCCCCCACAAGCGCTCACCGAAACTGCCGAATTCCCGGACCAACGCCAGGCGCGACCAGTCACGCAAGGATAGGCAGGTATCGATGCCCAAGCGCGACAGCTTGTCCGCCGTGACTTTGCCTACTCCGTGCAGACGAGCGACCGGCAGCGCGGCAACGAACGCCTCCACCTGATCCGGCGTAATCACGAACAGGCCGTTGGGCTTGCGCCAGTCACTGGCAATCTTGGCCAGGAACTTGTTGGGTGCCACCCCGGCAGAAACCGTGATATGCAACTGCTGTGCGACACGCCTACGAATATCTTCGGCAATGCGCGTGGCGCTGCCAGCAAACCACTGGCTGTCACTGACATCCAGATAAGCCTCGTCCAGCGACAAGGGCTCGATCAGCTCGGTGTAGTCACGGAAGATTGCGTGTATCTCTCGGGACGCCTCACGGTAGGCCTCAAAGCGAGGCTTGACGATCTGCAGGTCCGGGCACAGCTTCATGGCATGCCCCGAGGACATCGCCGAGCGCACGCCATAAGCCCGCGCCTCATAATTGCAGGTGGCAATCACCCCGCGCTGCCCTGGCTGCCCACCTACTGCCATGGGGCGCCCCACCAGGCGCGGGTCGTCACGCATCTCGATGGCGGCGTAGAAGCAGTCACAGTCGACATGAATGATCTTGCGCAAGGACATGGACGACAGCCAGTACTGTAAATTCATACAGATAGTACCCCAAGCCCCATGAGCGCAGACAGCCCGTACACGACAATCAGTCTGGAACCCCCGCCAACACTGGGTCAGCTACCGATCTGGCACGCTAAGAGTTTGAACGGGAAAGGTTTTTTTGATTTAAATGTTGACATCAGGAAGGAATTCCGTAGAATTCGATCTCACAGGCGCGGGATGGAGCAGCCTGGTAGCTCGTCGGGCTCATAACCCGAAGGTCGTCGGTTCAAATCCGGCTCCCGCAACCAG
>NZ_VZZR01000111.1:0-10455 GCF_009650555.1 Pseudomonas sp. EMN2 | reverse complement strand
CGAGCTGGGCGGCTACCACTTCCTGTTCGAAGGCGCCAAGCACTTCGAGGGCCCGAACTTCATCTCCGACAAGGGCACTGTGCGGGTTTCCCGCGAGGGCCGGGAAGTCTCGGTGCTGCACCCGGAAAAACGCCTGTACACCGTGCAGCAGTCGATGATGACCGAGGCTGGCATCGACGCAGGCTTTACCCGCGACCTGTATGTCGCCCTGGGCGAGCCGCTGGAAAACGGCGCCTGGGCGGTGCGGGTGCATATCAAACCCTATGTCCGCTGGATCTGGCTGGGCGGTCTGCTGACTGGCCTGGGCGGCTTGCTGGCGGCCTTCGACCGACGCTACCGCGTCAAGGTCAAGACCCGGGTGCGTGAGGCCCTGGGCGTGTCTGGAGCGACTGCATGAAGCGTTGGATCATGGTGGTGCCACTGGCGGTATTCCTGCTGGTGGCGGTCTTTCTTTACAAAGGGCTGTTCCTCAAGCCCGACGAGCTGCCCTCGGCCATGATCGGCAAACCGTTCCCGGCCTTCTCGCTGGGTACCGTGCAGGGTGACCGCACGCTGACCCAGGCCGACCTGCTCGGCCGCCCGGCGCTGGTCAACGTGTGGGGCACCTGGTGCCCGTCGTGCAAGGTCGAGCACCCGTACCTCAACCAGTTGGCCCAACAGGGCGTGGTGATCCACGGGGTCAACTACAAGGACGACAGCGCCGCCGCGTTGAAATGGCTGGCCGAGTTCCACAACCCTTACCAGCTCAATATCGCCGACCCACAAGGCTCGCTGGGCCTGGACCTGGGCGTGTACGGCGCGCCGGAAACCTTCCTGGTCGATGCCAAGGGCATCATCCGCTACAAGCACGTCGGCGTGGTGGATGCCACGGTGTGGCGCGAGCAGCTGGCGCCGCTGTACCAGGGCCTGGTCGATGAGGCCAGGCCATGAAGCGTTGGTTAGCCGCCGCCGTGCTGGGCTTGAGCCTGGCCGGCGCCGCCCGGGCGGCCATCGACACCTATCAGTTTCGCGACGAAGCCGAGCGTGAGCGCTACCAGCAACTGACCAAGGAACTGCGCTGCCCCAAGTGCCAGAACCAGGACATCGCCGACTCCAACGCGCCGATCGCCGCCGACCTGCGCCGCGAGATCTTCCGCATGCTTGGCGAGAACAAGAGCAATCAGCAGATCATCGACTTCATGGTCGATCGCTATGGCGACTTCGTGCGCTACAAGCCGGCGCTCAGTGGGCGCACCTTCCTGCTCTGGTTCGGCCCAGGCATCCTGCTGGCCGGTGGTTTCGTGGTGCTGGCGCTGATCGTGCGCCGGCGCCGTGGCCAGGCCGCAGCCGGCCCCGCCGAATTGTCTGCCGACGAACGCGAGCGTCTCGCCAAACTGCTGGAAAAAGACCGTACCCATGACTGAATTCTGGCTTAGCGCGGGCCTGCTGCTGCTCGCCGCCCTGGCATTTCTGCTGCTCCCGATCCTGCGTGGCCGCCGTCGCCAGCAGGCCGAGCAGGACCGTACCGCACTCAACGTGGCGCTGTTCGAAGAACGCGTCGCCGAGCTGGCTGCCCAGCAGCAGGCCGGGGTGCTCGACGCCGAACAGCTGGCCAAGGGCCGCGACGAAGCGGCCCGCGAGCTGCTGGCCGACACCGAGCGCGACGGCGCCGCCCGCCAGGGCCACCTGGGCAAGGCCATCCCGCTGCTGGCGGCGGTACTGGTGCCCGCCATGGCACTGGGGCTGTACCTGCACTTCGGCGCCGCCGACAAGGTCGAGCTGACCCAGGAGTTCGCCAAGGCGCCGCAATCCATGCAGGAAATGACCTCGCGCCTGGAACGGGCGGTAAAGGCCCAGCCGGACTCGGCCGAAGCCCTGTACATCCTGGGCCGCACCTATATGGCCGATCAGCGCCCGGCGGATGCCGCCAAGGCCTTCGAGCGCGCCGTGGCCCTGGCCGGGCGCCAGCCGGAACTGCTCGGGCAATGGGCCCAGGCGCTGTACTTCGCCGCCGACAAGCAGTGGAGCCCGCAGCTGCAAGCACTGACCGAGGAGGCCTTGAAGGCCGACCCGCAGGAAGTCACCAGCCTTGGCCTGCGCGGTATTGCCGCGTTCGAGGGGCAGCGTTACCAGGAGGCCATCGGCTTCTGGCAGCGCCTGCTGGCGCAACTGCCCGAGGGCGATGCCTCGCGTGCCGCGCTGCAGGGCGGCATCGACCGCGCCGCAGACAAACTCAAGGCTGGCGGCGGCAAGGTCGAGCAAAGCGCACGTCTGAAAGTGCGGGTAGAGCTGGCCGCGGCGCTCAAGGACAAGGTCCGCCCGGACGACACCGTGTTCATCTTCGCCCGCGCCAGCAGTGGCCCGCCTATGCCCCTGGCGGCCAAGCGGGTGACCGTGGCGCAGCTGCCGATCGAGGTGGAACTGTCGGACGCCGACGCGATGATGCCGCAGATGAAACTGTCGGACTACGCTGAAGTCCAACTGGTTGCCCGTGTCTCCCGTGCAGGCCAGCCGACCCACGGTGAGTGGAAAGGCCAGAGCGCCCCGCTGGCCAGTGGCACCCAGGCCACCCAGCACCTGACCATCGACAGCCCCGATTCATAAGAGAGCAGCCCCATGAACAGCACCGTCCGCCTGACCCTGATTACCCTGGCCCTGGGTCTTTCCGCGTGTACGGTGCATCAGCCGGGCGAACGCGAGCCGCTGCCGCCGATCCAGACCACACCGCCGCCGCACCAGGGGCCGGCGGTCAAGCCGCTGCCAGGCAGCAAACCCGCACCCAGCGGCCCGGCAGCGACGCCCAAGCCAATGCCGCGCACCTCTGCCAGTTTTGCCCCGCCACCCGGTGGCGCCAGCCACTGGGACCCGAAGCTGGGTGTCTATGTGCTGGAAAAGCAGCCCAACACCTTTTACCGCCAGCGCACCTATTACCGCTGGAACAACGGCTGGAGCTGGTCGCTGAGCCCCAATGGGCCGTGGCAGGACACTGACAGCAGTGGCGTGCCGGGCGGGTTGGGCAGGGCGTTCGGGCAATAACTGCCGTGGTCTGATCGCGGGGCAAGCCCGCTCCCACGCCGCCATGTGCGTGGGAGCGGGCTTGCCCCACGATAGGGCCGGCAGCGCCAACAACTGGCATACTCCCCCTTCGCATTCAATGGGAGGGTGGCATGAGCAAGACAGTCCTGGTGTTGGTGGAAACCGTCGATGACTACCTGCCGCTATTGGAACAGGCCGGCTACCGCCTGATCCGCGCACCCTCGCCGCAACTGCGCGCCGATGCCATCGCCCGGCACGCCGGCAATATCGATGCCGTGCTCACCCGTGGCCCGCTGGGCCTGACTGCCGCTGAAATCGAACAGCTGGTGAAGCTGCAGATCATCTGCGTGATCGGCGCCGGCTACGAGCAGGTCGACCTGGCCGCCGCCGCCGCGCGCGGCATCACCGTGACCAATGGCGCCGGCGCCAATGCCGGCGCAGTCGCCGACCACACCCTGGCCCTGCTGCTGGCGCTGCTGCGCGACATCCCGCAGGCTGATGCCAGCACCCGTCGCGGTGAATGGAACCGGGTGATCAGCCCCTCGGTGAGTGGCAAGCGCCTGGGCATCATCGGCCTTGGCGCGGTCGGCCAGGCCATCGCCCGGCGCGCCGCCCTGGGCTTCGACATGAACGTCAGCTATCACAGCCGCACCCCGCGCAGCGATGTGCCCTACACCTGGTACGACAGCCCGCTGCACCTGGCCGATGCGGTGGATATTTTGGTGGTTGCTACGCCCGGTGGTAACGGCACGCGCCATCTGGTCGATGGCCAGGTGCTTGAGGCCTTGGGCGCCGAGGGGTATCTGGTGAATATCGCCCGTGCCAGCGTGGTGGACACGCAGGCGCTGGTCACAGCCCTGCAGCAAGGCCTGATCGCGGGCGCCGCGCTAGATGTGTTCGATGACGAGCCTGCGGTACCTGATGCGCTCAAGGCGCTGGCCAATACCGTGCTTACCCCGCATGTTGCCGGGCAGTCGCCGGAGGCGGCGCGCGATACCGTGAACCTGGTGCTGCGTAATTTGCAGGCGTTTTTTGCGGGTGAGGCAGTGTTGACGCCGGTTCGCGGTTGAGATTGCTTTAAGGCTCGGTTTTGCATCGGTAGGTAAAATCTTGGGGTGTGTCAGGGCCTCTAGGTGTTCGCCGATAGATTATCTGCGCCTGTGAGATCGAGCGCCGCCCGCGCGGCGCTCGATCTCACAGGCGCTGCAACTCTATCGGCGAACACTTCGCAGCCCCCAGCCTATACTGCAATCCCCCCCAAACAGCACGGAGCTTCGATCATGCCATTGGAAAAACAAGGCACCTGCCTCTGCGGCGCCACACGCCTGAAAGTGACCCTCGATCACACCCACGTCGGCGCCTGCCACTGCAGCATGTGCCGCAAATGGACCGGAGGCCCGCTACTGGCGGTGCAGTGCGCCAACCCCCCGCAGTTCGAAGGCCCGGCACCCAGCGTCTACGACTCATCCCCATGGGCCGAGCGCGGCTTCTGCGGCCAATGCGGCACGCACCTGTTCTACCGCTTGAAAGAAAGCCAGCTGTACGTCGTGCCAGTCGGCCTGCTCGACGGTGAAGAAAACTGGACCTTCACCGAGCAGATCTTCATCGACGAAAAGCCCGCCTGGTACTGCTTCAAGAACGAAACCAAGGACCTCACCGGCCAGCAGGTCTTCGAGCAGTTCGCCCCGACCTGAGGCAAGCTGCCTTGCCAAACCTGCGCATTCCTGCGAAAAGGGCGGCCACGAAAAACCGCTTCGAGGAACCTGCCATGAGCAGTGAGCTGCAAGTCATCGATCTACAGGAAGGCGACGGCAAGGCCGTGGTCAAGGGCGCGCTGATCACTACCCAGTACCGGGGCACGCTGGCCGACGGCAGCGAGTTCGATTCGTCTTGGACACGCGGCAAGCCGTTCCAGTGCGTGATCGGCACCGGCCGGGTGATCAAGGGCTGGGACCAGGGCCTGATGGGCATGCGCGTGGGCGGCAAGCGCAAGCTGCTGGTGCCGGCACACCTGGGCTATGGCGAGCGCAGCGTGGGCGCGATCCCGCCGAATTCCGACCTGACCTTCGAGATCGAACTGCTCGAAGTGCTGACCCGGGACGATTGAGGCACGGGACATCATTTGGCAACAGTCCGCTACTAACGTGGTCTCTGGCCACGGAACGGCAGTTGTACGCAGGTCGGAACCAAACGGGGCGAGGGCACTCTGACCCTCACGCGCGGCCAAGGATGGCATCCACTGCAAGGGCGCCTGCGGCATCGACGGCAGGCTATGTGGCGAGCCTCGATACCTTCTGCCACAAGAGCCTGCCGTAGATGAAACTGCTCCCCTTCGTTCGCCGTCGTCGTCACCTGCTGCTGAGCCTGCTGCTCACCGCTGCGGCCGTGCCCTTGGCAATGGATGTGGTCGAAAGCCGGGCGCGGCCGGTGGATGGCACCCAGACCCTGGTTTTCCTGCGCCACGCCGAAAAGCCTGGTGAAGGCCTGGGCCAGTTGAACTGCCAGGGGCTCAACCGTGCCATCGACCTGGCCACCTTGCTGCCGGAGCGTTTCGGCAAGGCCGACTACGTGTTCGCCGCCAACCCCTCGCGGCATGTCGAGGAAGGCAGCCAGGACCAGAGCTACAGCTACATCCGCCCACTGATGACCATCACCCCCAGTGCCATTCGCCTGGGCCTGCCGGTGAACATCGACTACGGCGCCAACGACACCGATGGCCTGGCCAGGGAACTGCTGCGCGACAAGTACCGCAATGCCACGGTCTATACCGCCTGGTCCCATGGTTATCTACCGGACTTGATCAATGCCGTGGCCGGCAAGGCCCTGGGTGAGGATCGGGTAATCACCCAGGACTGGAGCGGTGACGACTTCGACACCCTGTATGTACTCACCCTGACCTGGCACGACGGCAAGGCCAGCCTGCTCAGCCGTAATGTGCGCCAGGGCCTGGACAACGGTGCGTCTGGCTGCCCGACCTGAGCTGCTGTTACTGTCTTGCGCTGAACCCATGCACAGGGATGTACGGATGAGCCAGCGGGTAACGGTGATTGGAGGAGGGGTAGTTGGCCTGGCGACCGCCTATGCGCTGGTGCGCGAGGGCTACTCGGTCGACCTGGTCGAAGCCCGTGACAGCCTGGCCAGTGCCACCAGTTTCGCCAATGGCGGGCAGCTGTCGTACCGCTATGTGGCGCCGTTGGCCGATGCCGGGGTGCCCTGGCAGGCGCTCGGCTGGTTGTTGCAGGGCGACTCGCCCTTGCGCTTGCGCCTGCGCCTGGACCCGGCCCAGTGGCGCTGGCTAGCGGCCTTCGTCATGGCCTGCCGCACCGGGGTCAATCGGCGCAATGCTGCCCAGTTGCTGAGCCTGGCCCTTGAGAGCCAGGCGGTGCTGGCGCGCTGGCGCGAGGAGGACGGCCTGGTGGATTTTGCCTGGCGGCGCAACGGCAAACTGGTCGCCTTTCGTACCCGGCAGGCGTTCGCGCATGGGCGTGAACAGTTGCTCGATCCACTCAATCAGCAGGTACTGGATGCCGGGCAATTGCGCCTGCTCGACCCGGCATTGGCCGAGGCGCCTTTTATCGGCGGTGTGTTCACCCCGGACGAGGAAGTCGCCGATTGCCACCGCTTCTGCCTGCGCCTGGCCGAGCGGCTGGAGGCGTCGGGGCAATGCCAGCTGCACCTGGGTCAGGCGGTGACTCGGTTGATCCGGCGCAAGGACGAGGTGGTGGCGCTGGCGCTCGCTGATCGCCAATTGGATGTACAACGCCTGGTGCTGTGCGCTGGGCATCGCAGCGCCAGCCTGGCGTTGCCCGGCCTGAACCTGCCGGTTTATCCACTCAAGGGCTACAGCCTGACCGCACCCGTCACCGAGGCCCATCGGGCGCCTGACGTAAGCCTGACCGATTACGAGCGCAAGATCGTCTATGCGCGGCTGGGCCAGCAACTGCGGGTGGCGGCGATGGTGGACATCGTCGGCTATGACGAAACGGTGGATGCCGGCAGGCTGCGCAGCATGCGCCGGCTGGCGGGGGAGACACTGCCTGGGGCGGCCGATTATGGCCAGGCGGTGGAGTGGGCGGGGATGCGGCCGGCGACGCCGACCGGGGTGCCGATCATCGGGGCGACGAAGTATCGCAACCTGTGGTTGAACCTGGGGCATGGGGCGTTGGGGTTCACCCTGGCCTGCGGCAGTGGCGAGCGGTTGGCCAGGATGATGGGGTGACTTTGCCAGCCCCATCGCGGGGCAAGCCCGCTCCCACGAAATGAACAGCCCTCAAGGGTTGGATTGGTGTCCAACTTTTTGGGGGCAGTCCCAAATCAGAGGCGTGGGAGCGGGCTTGCCCCGCGATAGGGCCCTACAGGCCGCTCAGCGGCCGAAGCGCATCGGCCAGCCCACCACCTTCTTCACCCGCGGCGTGGCATAGGTGCGCACCTTGGAAGTGCTCAAGCCCAGGCGCACCAGCGATTCGGCGATGGTCACCGCCGCGCTCACACCATCCACTACCGGCACCCCGGTACGCTGGCGAATTTCTTCGTCGAGCCCGGCCATGCCGCCACAACCCAGGCAGATCACCTCGGCCTTGTCCTCCTGCACGGCGCGCTCGGCCTGCTCGACGATGGCTGCAACGGCCCGCCTTGGGTCGGCCTCCAGCTCCAGTACAGCCAGCCCGCTGGCACGCACCGAGGCACAGCGGTCGTAAAGACCTGACAGTTTCAGACGGTCCTCGATCAACGGCACGGTGCGGTCCAGGGTCGTCACCACGGAGTAGGCGTGACCCAGGTACATCGCCGTGCTGGCGGCGGCGTCGGTGATGTCCACCACCGGTACGTTGAGCAACTCCTGCAGGCCTTCGCGGCCATGTTCGCCGTAACCGGCCTGGATGACGGCGTCGTAGGGCTGGTCATAGGCCAGCACCCGGTCCATCACGGCGATGGCGGCCAGGTAACTCTCGAAATTGCCTTCCACCGATTCGGCACCGAACCAGGGCGTCAGGCCGACGATCTCGGTGCCCGGCGCGGCGACGCTGCGCGCCTGCTCGGCGATGGCCTCGGTGATGGCTGCGGTAGTGTTGACGTTGGCGATCAGAATACGCATGACGGATCTCCCTGAAATCAGTGGCTGCTGTGGTCGACGGCGATGCACTCGCCGCTGACGTCGTGGTACTGGGCGTGGCGCGGCGCGATCAGCAGGTACAGGGCGGCGGCGATGCCGGCCCCGATCAGCCAGGAGAACGGCGCGACGCTGTGGAAGTTGGGCACCAGGGCCAGGACGATGGCCAAGAGCGCGGCGGGGATGAACGCGGCGAGGGCGCGCAGGTTGATGCCCTTGGTGTAGTGGTAGGCGCCGGCGGGGTTCTCGCTGTACAGCTCGGGCACGTTGATGCGGCCCTTACGCAGCAGCCAGTAGTCGGCCATGATCACGCCGTACAGTGGGCCGAGCAGGGCGCCCAGGCCCGACAGGAAGTACACGATCACCAGCGGGCTGTTGTACAGGTTCCACGGCAGGATCAGCACCGCCAGGGTGGCGCTGATCAGGCCGGCACGGCGGAAGTTCAGGTGGCGTGGCGCCAGGTTGCTGAGCACGAAGGCCGGGGCGACGAAGTTGGCCATGATGTTCACTGCCACGGTGACGATCAGGAAGGCCATGCAGCCCAGCACCAGGAACAGGGTGTTGGGGATGCTGGCGACGATCTGCGTCGGGCTGTCGATGATCTGGCCGTTGATCTGGAACTGCGCGCCGCACAGCACCACGGTGATGGCGGCGAACACCAGGATGTTCACCGGCAGGCCCCAGAAGTTGCCGACGCGGATGGTCTTGCGGCACGGCGAGCTGCGCGCGAAGTCACAGAAGTTCAGCACCAGGGTGCCGTAGATCGCCAGCCACAGCGCGCCGCCGGCAAAGATGTTGCGCCACATCTCGTAGCCGGTGAGTGGTTCGGCAACCGACCAGGCGATGCGCGCGTCGGCCTTGAAGTACATGAACACCGCAAGGCAGGCCACGGTCAGCAGGATCACCGGGCCGGCGAAGGCCTCGTAGCGGCGCACCATCTCCATGCCGTAGGCGAGGATCACCAGTTGCACCAGCCAGATCGCCACGAAGCACACCCAGCCCAGGCTCGACAGGCCAAGGATGCTGTCATGGTCGTAGGCGGCCACTTGCGGCCAGACCGCCGTGAGCAGCACCCGCAGCACCACCGAAGCGAGGTAGGTCTGGATACCGAACCAGGCGATGGCGATGACGGCGCGGATCAGCGCCGGGATCTGCGCGCCGTGGATACCGAAGGCGATGCGGCTGATCACCGGGAACGGCACGCCGGTTTTCTGGCCCATGTAGCCGGACAGGTTCATGAAGAAGTACACCAGCGCCGCGCCGATCGCCAGTGACAGGAGGATCTGCCAGCCGCCCAGGCCAAGGGCGAACAGCCCCATGGCGAAGGAGTAGTTGGCGATGTTGTGCACATCGTTGGTCCACAGCGCGAAGATGCTGTAGCCGCCCCAGCGGCGGCCTTCGGCTTTGGTCGGGGCGAGGTCGCGGTTATGCAGGCGCGGGCTCAGTTCGAGGTCGGCCGGGTGGCCGTCGAGGGTGGTTGAGACGGGGCTGGTGCTGGCAACGGAAAGTTCAGGGGCAAGGGGGAGGCTGCTACTCATTCCGGCGGCTCCTGATGCGTGTGACTGCGATGAGCGGGCGCTGGCGCACGGGCTCGCCATCTCGTCGGTGCAGGCGTTGGCATCACTGGGTTCTGGGCGCGGCGGTCGCGGTTCGGGGCGACGCTGCGGGTTCTTGTGTATTTATGTTTTGTTTAAGTTGTATACAAAACACGAACACACAAAAGCCAGTTCTATGCCAGGGTGAATCCAAGTTTCAGGTGGCCATCATTTTGAATTTTGTTGTTTGAAATATAAGTAGCTGAAATTAAGGATTTATAAGTTGACCGAATGAACAGCTTAAATTTTTTAAGATGTGTTTTAGTTGATCAATTGGTCAAAATTATATGGTTGTAGTGTGTAACCTAATGGGGCGCTGCTTCGCAAAAGTGCACACAAAAATGGCACTTAAGGTGACATTTATGTGTACAAGAAATCGCCAGGGCGTGTGTGTAGGACTCTTGCCGGCAAACCGGCTCATTCGGCGCGCACAGAGATACCGCGTCGTACCAACAAGGCGCGATATCTCTGTGCGCGCGGATGCCGCTGCGCCTGTCTCACAGGCAATCCACCCCTCAGTGTTTCATCCCCAACTCCGCATCATCCATCAGCGCCTTGGCCAGCGCGCTCAGGTAATACGATGCCCACAGCAGTTGCGGCTTCTCTTCCATGATTCCGGTGATGGTCAGGTCGCGCACGCAGCCCATCAGCTCCGAAGCCTGGTCCCGCGCATGCTGGCAGGGGATGCCGGGCTCGATGCAGAACAGCGGGGCGGTCATGCCTTCGCCTTGGTAGAAC
>NZ_VZZR01000110.1:0-27782 GCF_009650555.1 Pseudomonas sp. EMN2 | reverse complement strand
CGGGGCAAGCCCGCTCCCACGCTGTTTTCCCACGCTGTTTACTGTATCAATCTACCCCGACAAACCCACCGGTCTGGTGATGCCACAGCCGCGCATACAACCCGTGCTGGGCCAGCAGTTCACTGTGGCTGCCGCTTTCGACGATATGCCCTTTGTCCAGCACCACCAGGCGGTCCATGCGGGCGATGGTCGACAGGCGGTGGGCGATGGCGATCACCGTCTTGCCCTGCATCAGCGTCTCCAGGCTTTCCTGAATCGCCGCCTCGACCTCCGAGTCCAGCGCCGACGTGGCTTCGTCCATGATCAGGATCGGTGCGTTCTTCAGCAGCACCCGGGCGATGGCGATGCGCTGGCGCTGGCCGCCGGAGAGCTTGACCCCGCGCTCGCCGACATGGGCGTCAAAGCCGGTGCGGCCCTGGGCGTCGGACAGCTGCGGGATGAACTCGTCGGCTTTCGCCCGTCGCACCGCTTCCCACACTTCTTCATCAGTGGCATCGGGGCGACCGTACAGCAGGTTGTCGCGGATCGAGCGGTGCAGCAGCGAGGTGTCCTGGGTAATCATGCCGATCTGTGCGCGCAGGCTGGCCTGGTTGACCTCGGCGATGTTCTGGCCGTCGATGAGGATGCGCCCGGCCTGCACGTCGTACAGACGCAGCAGCAGGTTGACCAGGGTCGACTTGCCAGCGCCGGACGGGCCGATCAGGCCGATCTTCTCGCCGGGGCGGATGTCCAGGTTCAGCGCATCGATGACCTGGCTGCCCTTGCCATAGTGAAAGCCCACGTGCTCGAAACGGACCGCGCCCTGGCTGACCTTCAGTGCCGGCGCATCGGGCTGGTCGCTGACCGTCACCGGCTGGGCGATGGTCTGCAGGCCGTCCTGGACCATGCCGATGTTTTCGAAGATGCCGTTGACCACCCACATGATCCAGCCCGACATGTTGACGATGCGAATCACCAGGCCCGTGGCCAGGGCAATGGCACCGACGGTGATCAGCGACTGGCTCCACAACCACAGCGCCAGCCCCGTGGTGGCGACCACCAGCAGGCCGTTGAGCGAGGTGATGACGACGTCCATGCTGGTGACGACCCGCGCGGCCAGTTGGGTTTTTTCGGTCTGCTCGCGGATCGCTTCACGGGCGTACTGCTGTTCGTAGTCGGTGTGGGCGAACAGCTTGAGGGTGGCGATGTTGGTGTAGCCGTCGACGATGCGACCCATAAGTTTGGAGCGGGCGTCGGAGGAAATCACTGAGCGCTCTTTCACCCGGGGCACGAAGTAGTACAGCGCAGCGATGTAGCAGGCGATCCATACCAGCAGCGGCAGCATGAGCCGCCAGTCGGCTTCGGCGAACAGTACCAGCGAGCTGATGGCGTAGATCAGCACGTGCCACAGCGCGTCCACCGCCTGCACTGCCGAGTCGCGCAGGGAGTTGCCGGTCTGCATGATGCGTTGGGCGATGCGCCCGGCGAAGTCGCTCTGGAAGAAATTCAGGCTCTGCTTGAGCACGTAGGTGTGGTTCTGCCAGCGGATCAGGCTGGTCATGCCCGGGCTGATGGTCTGGTGCACCAGCAGGTCGTGCAGGCCGAAGAACAGCGGGCGCAGCAGCAGAATGACCACCAGCATCCAGATCAGCTCAGCGCTGTGCGCGCTGAAGAAGTTGGCGTTGGGCGTGCCCTGGGCCAGGTCGATGATCCGGCTCAGGTAGCTGAACATCGCCACTTCGATCAGCGAGGCGAACAGGCCGACGATCAGCAGGGCAAGGAAGCTGGGCCAGACCTGGCGCAGGTAATAGAGGTAGAAGGGCCAGACCTTGCCGGGTGGCGCCTCGCTCGGCGCCTCGCGGAAGATGTCGATCAACTGCTCGAAACGACGGTACAGCATGGGTGAGATAACTCCTGTTCCATCCGACCCTCAGGCGGTTCACGTCCTTGTGAAGCCTGCGGTCAGTCGATGCGTTTGGCTGACTTGATGTACACCGGGTCGGCCGGCACGTCGCGCATGCCTTTCTTGACGGTGGTTGGCGAGTTGACGATCTGGTCGACCACTTCCATGCCCTTGGTGACCTTGCCGAACACCGCGTAACCACGGTCACGCCCGGGGTTGAGGAAATCGTTGTCGGCCACGTTGATGAAGAATTGGCTGGTGGCCGAATTCGGGTCGGAGGTACGGGCCATGGACAAGGTGCCACGGGTGTTTTGCAGGCCATTGCTGGCTTCGTTGCGGATCGGGTCCTTGGTGCTCTTCTGCACCATCTGGTCGGTGAAGCCGCCGCCCTGGACCATGAAGCCCGGGATCACGCGGTGGAAGATCGTATTGTTATAGAAACCGCTGTCGACGTACTGCAGGAAATTCTTCGTACTGATTGGCGCTTTTTCAGCATTCAGCTCGATCTCGACCTGGCCGAAGCTGGTGTCCAGCAACACGTGTGGCGTTTTGTCGGAGGCCATGACGCTGGTGGCGAAGGCGACCGAGCAGGCGGTCAGCAGGAGTTTTTTCAGCATGGGCTCAAAGATCCTTGAGAGGTGGAAGCGGCTGCGAGGAAGGGCAGCAGGGTACGGTTGAAGACTGCGGGTTGATCCAGGGGCGTAGCGTGCCGGGAATCCTCGATGACCGCCAGTCGGGCTTGTGGCATCAGGGCGACGTAACGCTCCTTGAGTTGTATCGGTGTGTAATCGTGGTCGGCGGCGATCACCAGGGTAGGACAGGCGATCTGCCCGATGCGTTCCTGCACGCCCCAGTCGACGATGGCGTCGAAGCTTTTCAGATACGCGCGTTTGTCGTTGCGGGCCCAGCGTTCGGCCATCTTGCGCCGCAGTTCGGCCTGCTGGGGTTTGGGAAAGAGCCTGGCGGCCAGGCCCTTGCCCACCGTTTCGACACTGAGCACACGCGCCAGGCCCCAGCGCTTGAGCCACCAGATCCAGTCACTGCGGGTGCGGCGTTTCACCTCCGGCGCACTGTTGACGATGCACAGGCTGCGCAGCCAGGCGGGGTGGTCGACGGCGAACTGGAAACCGACCATGCCGCCCATCGACAGGCCGACGAAGTGCACGGGGCCGGTGCCAAGGTGCTGGAGCAGGGCCAGCAGGTCTTCGCTGAAGGTCTTGATGCGGTAGCCACGCCGTGGCTTGGAGGATTGGCCGTGGCCGCGGATGTCCATGAGGATGACCCGGTAATGGCGGCTGAACTCAGGCACCTGCAGCTCCCAGTCCTGGCTGCTCGAGCCCAGCCCGTGCAACAGCACCAGGGGCTCGCCCTGGCCATGTTCCTCGTAATGCAGCAGGCATCCGTCATGATCGAAACAGGCCATGGGCGCGGTCCTCTCAGGCTTGCGGGGGGGCTGCGAAGGGCACGTCCAGCGGCGCGGTGTCGAAGTTGCGCAGCAACTCGATGAGGATCTGCGTGGCCGGGCCCAAGGTCTTTTCCTTGCTCGAATAAAGGTAGAACAGCGGGTGGCGGCTGCCACCCTGATCCAGTGGCAGGGGCTTGAGCACGCCATCGCGCAGCTCGCGCTCGATCATGTGCCGGGGCAGCCAGGCAAAGCCCAGGCCGCTGCTGACGAAGGTGGTGGCGGTGCCCAGGCTGCCCACCGTCCAGCGCTGCTCGGCGCCCAGCCAGCCGACGTCGCGCGGTTGGGCGCGGCCGGAGTCGCGGATCACCACCTGCAGCTGGCTTTCCAGGTCCTGGAAGGTGATCTCACGGCCCATGCGGTGCAGGGCGTGCTCGGGATGGGCGACGGCGACGAACTCCACCGGGCTGAGCTCGGTGCCCAGATAACCGCCGATGTTGAAGCTGCTGATGGCCAGGTCGGCGATGCCTTCGTGCAGCACTTCCTCGACTCCGGACAACACTTCTTCACGCAGGCGCACCCGGCAGCCGCGGCTTTGCGGCATGAACGCACTGAGGGCGCGTACCAGGCGGGCACTGGGGTAGGCGGCGTCCACCACCAGGCGTACTTCGGCCTCCCAGCCCTGTTCCATGTGGTGGGCCAGGTCTTCCAGTTGGCTGGCCTGCTTGACCAATTGCCGCGAGCGGCGCAGCAGCACGCTGCCGGCCTCGGTCAGCACGGCCTTGCGCCCGTCGATACGCAGCAGCGGCACGCCCAGTTGCTCCTGCATGCGCGCCACGGTGTAGCTCACCGATGACTGCGAGCGGTGCAGCGCCTCGGCGGCCTGGGCGAAGCCGCCGTGATCGACCACCGCCTGCAGGGTCCGCCACTGATCCAGGGTTACGCGCGGCGCTTTCATCCAGGGCTCCTGTTGTCCTAAGCTGCGCTCTTCTCAAGGAGAGCGCCGGTATGAAGAAATGTTGTGCGGCTTTGCTGTTGTGCCTGCCCCTCGGGGCCATGGCCTACCCCATCGATGTGGAGAAACAGACCGACGGGGTCAAGGTCGACTACACCGCCTATGACACCACCTACGACATCGGTTCGATCAACCTCAACAACTATGGGCAGGTGCCGGCGGCGTGCAAGGTCACGTTCCGCAATGGCCCCGAGGCGCCGCGCGTGCGCCGGGTCAATGTGCCGGCGGGCAAGAGCGTCGATGTAACGGCGAAATTCAACCGCGAGATTCTCAAATTGCGCATCCAGCTGGACTGCAAAGCGGAATAGAACTGATTCATCGATAGATTGATCCCACTTTTTACGCTTTTTTATCGATAGGTCAACCCTTAATCTCACCTCCATCGAATCGCCACCCTTTACCGCCGATGGAGGCAACCATGTCCCGCGTACTGATCATCGAAAGCAGCGCCCGCCAGCAGGATTCCGTTTCCCGTCAACTGACCCAGGATTTCATTGCCCAATGGCAAGCGGCGCACCCTGCTGACGAGATCAAGGTCCGTGACCTGGCCGTGGCCCCGGTGCCACACCTGGATGCCAACCTGCTGGGCGGCTGGATGAAGCCTGAAGAGCAGCGCAGCGCCGCTGAGCTGGAGGCCCTGGCCCGCTCCAACGCGCTGACCGACGAACTGCTGGCAGCCGACGTGCTGGTGATGGCGGCGCCGATGTACAACTTCACCATCCCCAGCACCCTCAAGGCCTGGCTCGACCACGTCCTGCGGGCCGGCATCACCTTCAAGTACACCCCGACCGGCCCGCAAGGCCTGCTGACCGGCAAACGCGCCATCGTCCTGACCGCCCGTGGCGGCATCCATGCCGGCGCCAGCAGCGATCACCAGGAACCTTACCTGCGCCAGGTGATGGCCTTCATCGGCATCCACGATGTGGACTTCATCCATGCCGAAGGCCTGAACATGAGCGGCGAGTTCCACGAGAAGGGCCTGAACCAGGCCAAGGCCAAGCTGGCCGCGGTGGCCTGAGGCTCAACGAATTCCCAACCCTGACACCTTGTTGCTCCTTTGGGTGTACCTGCCCGGCCATTGCGGCCGGGCTTTTTTATGGCTAGGACACAGCAAATACCTATGCCGGCCTCTTCGCGGGTAAACCCGCTCCCACAGGTTATGCATGATCCTGTGGGAGCGGGTTTACCCGCGAAGAGGCCGGCACAGCCCTTACAAACCTCATGGTTGAACTGCCCGGACCCAACCCGCTAAGGTCGCCGCCTTGATCCACGAGAGGGCACCATGGGCTACCTGATAATCGTCGCGCTGATCCAGGCGTACTCTTTCAACCTGATCGGCGAATACCTGGCCGGCCACGTCGACAGCTACTTTGCCGTGCTGGCCCGGGTGGTGCTGGCCGGGTTGGTGTTCCTGCCATTGACCCGCTGGCGCCAGGTCGAACCGCGTTTCATGCGCTCCATGTTGTTGATCGGCGCGTTGCAGTACGGCATTACCTACGTGTGCCTGTACCTGAGCTTCCGCGTGCTGACCGTGCCTGAAGTGCTGCTGTTCACCATCCTCACACCGCTGCACGTCACCTTGATCGAGGACGCCCTGAACCGGCGCTTCAACCCGTGGGCGCTGCTGGCTGCGCTGGTGGCCGTGGCCGGCGCGGCGGTGATCCGTTTCGACAGTGTCACGGGCGAGTTCTTCGTGGGCTTCTTGCTGTTGCAGCTGGCCAACTTCACCTACGCCGCCGGCCAGGTGCTGTACCGCCATCTGGTGGCGCGCCACCCGAGCGATCTGCCGCACTACCGACGTTTCGGCTATTTCTACCTCGGCGCGCTGCTGGTGGTGCTGCCGGCCTTCCTGCTGTTCGGCAACGCCCAGCACCTGCCGAGCACCGACACCCAGTGGCTGGTGCTGTTGTTCCTTGGGCTGTGCCCGACCGCGCTTGGCCTGTACTGGTGGAACAAGGGCGCCTGCCTGGTATCCGGCGGCACCCTGGCGGTGATGAACAACCTGCATGTACCAGTGGGGCTGCTGCTGAACCTGCTGATCTGGAACCAGGACGAACCGCTGGGCAGGTTGGCCGTTGGCGGGACGATCATCTTGTTGTCGGTGTGGATGAGCCGGTTGGGCGGGCAACGTACTGTGCAGCCAGCATCGCGTTGATTGGCAGGCTTTGATGGCCTTGTCGCGGGGCAAGCCCGCTCCCACGGTGCTTGTGGGAGCGGGCTTGCCCCGCATTGGCTTCAGGCCGGTTCCTGACGCGCAACTCGCGTCGCAAGCCCCGCGCGCATGTCATTGCCACTGGGCTGCTGGTACAGGCTCAAGCCGAACTCCGGCAACACCGCCAGCAGGTAGTCGAAGATGTCGCCCTGGATGCGCTCGTACTCGGCCCATACCGTGGTGGTGGTGAAGCAGTAGATCTCCAGCGGCACGCCCTCGGCGGTGGTCTGCATCTGGCGGACCATGCAGGTCATGTTCGGGTGCACGTTGGGGTGGCTCTTCAGGTACGCCAGGGCAAAGGCGCGGAAGGTACCGATATTGGTCAACTGCCGGCGGTTGGCCGACAACCCGGCGTTGTGGCCCTGGGCCTCGTTCCATTCGCGCAGCTCCTGGCGCTTGCCGGCCAGGTAGCCGCCGAGCAGGCGCACCTGGCCCAGGCGCTGTTCTTCTTCCTGGGTCAGGAAGCGCACGCCCGCGGCGTCGATGAACAGGCTGCGTTTGATCCGCCGCCCGCCGGATTGCTGCATGCCGCGGTAGTTGCGGAACGACTCGCTCATCAGGCGCCAGGTGGGGATGGAGACGATGGTCTTGTCGAAGTTCTGCACTTTGACCGTGTGCAGGGTGATATCCACCACATCGCCGTCGGCCCCGGCCTGGGGCATCTCGATCCAGTCGCCGACGTGGAGCATGTCGTTGCTGGTCAATTGCACGCTGGCGACGAACGACAGCAGGGTGTCCTTGTACACCAACAACAGCACCGCCGACATGGCACCCAGACCCGACAGCAGCAACAGCGGCGAGCGGTCGATCAGGGTGGCGACGATGACGATGGCGGCGAAGATCCACAGCATCATCTTGGCCAGCTGCATGTAGCCCTTGATCGAGCGGGTGCGGGCATGCTCGGTGCGGGCATAGATGTCCAGCAGCGCGTCGAGCAGGCACGACAGCGCGCGGGTCATGAACAGCAGGGTGATGGCCAGGGCGAGGTTGCCGAAAAAATGCTGGGCGGTGGCCGAAAGTTCCGGCACCAGCTTCAGGCCGAACTGCACCACAAGCGATGGGGTGGTCTGGGCCAGGCGGTGCAGCACCTTGTTGTGGCGCAGGTCGTCCAGCCATTTGAGCGCCGGCTGGCGGCCCAGCAGGCGGCTGGTGTGCAGGATCAGGAAGCGCGCCAGGCGGCCGATCAGCAGCGAGACGAGCAGCAGCACGGCCAGTCCGAGGGCGGCGTGCAGCAGCGGGTGTTGGTCGAGGGTGCCCCAGAGGTCGAGGGCATCGCGCCAGAATCGTTGGAGGTCCATAAGCGTAGAAACCGGTCTGTGTTGCGGTACGAAGCGGCATTAGAGCGTGGATCGGCGCAAAGTTGCCAAAAGAAATTCGGTTCTGGCGGCGGAAAACGTTACCCTATGCAACTTGAATTTTTCGCACTTGCCCGAGGTTACCCCCGTGTTTTCCCAATTCGCCCTGCACGAACGCCTGCTCAAAGCCGTGGCCGAGCTGAAATTTGTCGAGCCGACCCCGGTGCAGGCAGCGGCCATTCCCCTGGCCCTGCAAGGGCGTGACCTGCGGGTGACGGCACAGACCGGCAGCGGCAAGACCGCTGCATTCGTCCTGCCACTGCTCAACCGCCTGGTCGACCGCAGCGGCCCGAGCGTGGAAATCCGCGCGCTGATCCTGCTGCCGACCCGCGAGCTGGCCCAGCAGACCCTCAAGCAGGTGAAGCTGTTCTCCCAGTTCACCTACATCAAGTCGGGCCTGATCACCGGCGGTGAAGACTTCAAGGAACAGGCCGCGATGCTGCGCAAGGTGCCGGACGTGCTGATCGGCACCCCGGGCCGCCTGCTCGAGCAGCTCAATGCCGGCAACCTCGACCTGTCCCATGTGGACGTGCTGATCCTCGACGAAGCCGACCGCATGCTCGACATGGGCTTCGCCGAAGACATGGAGCGCCTGTGCAAGGAGTGCGAGAACCGCAAGCAGACCCTGCTGTTCTCCGCCACCACCGGCGGCGCGGCCCTGCGCGACATCATCGGCAAGGTCCTCAAAGACCCTGAACACCTGATGCTCAACAGTGTCTCGCAGCTTGCCGAAGGTACCCGCCAGCAGATCATCACCGCTGACCACGACCAGCACAAAGAGCAGATCGTGCAGTGGCTGCTGGCCAACGAGACCTACCAGAAGGCGATCATCTTCACCAATACCCGTGTACTGGCCGACCGTATCTACGGTCATCTGGTGGCCAAGGACGTGAAAGCCTTCGTGCTGCACGGCGACAAGGACCAGAAGGACCGCAAGCTGGCCATCGACCGCTTCAAGGAAGGCGGCTCCAAGGTGCTGGTGGCCACTGATGTGGCGGCGCGCGGCCTGGACATCGACGGGCTGGACCTGGTGATCAACTTCGACATGCCACGCAGCGGCGACGAGTACGTGCACCGTATCGGCCGTACCGGCCGTGCCGGTGGCGAAGGCCTGGCGATCTCGCTGATCACCCACAACGACTGGAACCTGATGTCGAGCGTCGAACGCTACCTCAAGCAGCAGTTCGAGCGCCGTGTCATCAAGGAGGTCAAGGGCACCTACAGCGGGCCGAAGAAGGTCAAGGCCTCGGGCAAGGCAGCTGGCACCAAGAAGAAAAAGACCGAGAAAAAGGCCGGTGACAAGAAGGGCACCGCCAAGCGCAAACCGACCGCCAAGCCCAAGGCCAATGCACCATTGGCCAGTTCCGATGGCATGGCACCGCTGAAGAAGCGCAAGCCAGCAGCCGAGTAAGCGCTTTTCGGTTCAAGCCCGCCACCGCAAGGGTGGCGGGTGATTTCGCGCTTTCCCCAAGCGTGCGTAGCCCATTTCCCAAACTGCTCTTTGGTCCAGGCATTTTGCTGCCTGGCTTCCAAACTCCCTCTGGCATGTTTTCGCTGGCAGGAGTAGCGTATGTACAACTGTAAATACGAAAGCCCCATGCGGTTTGAATGGGACGAGGAAAAGAACCAGCTGAACATCCGCAAGCACGGTATCGATTTCAACGAAGTGCCTGACATGTTCCGGCACCCGATGCTGGTGCTCAAGGATGATCGCTTCGACTACATAGAACCACGTTGGATCAGCATGGGCTGGATCAACGCCTGGGTCAGCGTGGTCGCCTACACCGAGCGGCAAGGGGATGTGATCCGAGTCATCTCTGCCAGAAGAGCTACCCGACGCGAGGAAATACGCTATGTCGAAACCATCCAGAAACAGTGATGAACACTCCGGTCGCGGGCCGATAGACACCTCGGATATCCCCGAACTGGACGACGATTTCTTCCGCCAGGCTGAGCTTCGGTTACCTGCCAAGCAAACCGTGACCATTCGCCTCGACGCTGACGTGCTGGCCTGGTTCAAGGACCAAGGCAGTGGCTACCAGACGCGAATCAACCAGTTGCTGCGTCAATACATGCTGGCCCAGCAGCGCCGCTGAGACGGGCGCTGCTCAGGTTTTTTTCTCGGCTTCCTTCAATTCCTTGATCCGCTTGTCGATCAGTTGGCATTTGTCCGGCAAGTCCTTGCTTGCCGTCCCGAGCTCCATGCCTTGCAGTTCGTCATTGATTTCCTTGGCTTTCTGCGGATTCTGCTCGGTCAGCCGGGCAACCAGCCCGGCGAGTTCCTCGCGTTTATGCGTGGCTTCTTCCGGCGTGCAGGCCCAGGCGGGCAAGGCACACGCCAGGCTGGCAAACATTGCGGCGCGGTAGAGGGTTTTCATCATCTTGGCCTCTGGTGATCCTGCTACGTGTGAGAGGCGGGGCAATTTGAAAGTTCAGCCTGATCGACAACGGCATCCCGGGTTGCGGCCATCCGCGACAAGTCCTTGACCGGCAGGAGGATGCGCCGGACGAGAACGCCTTCGACCAGGTCTCGGCAAGTGCACGGATCGCCTGAGGTCGTTTTGAGGCTGGCAAGTGGCAGGCTGAACGGCTGATAATCGCCGTTCGTCTGCCACTGCCGAGCCCTCGATCATGTCTGTAGCAATCAAGGCGGCCCGCTTATGAGCGAGGTCCGCAAGAACCCCGACGCCTTTGCCCTGCAGGTGATGCTGGGGCTGTGCCTGATCTGGGGCTGCCAGCAGGTGCTGATCAAATCCGCTGCCGTCGACATTGCCCCGGTGATGCAGGCGGCGTTCCGTAACGGCATCGCCGCCGTGCTGGTAGGGCTGCTGGTCTGCTTCAAAGGCGGCTGGGGCCAGGTGGGTATCACCTGGCGTGCCGGGGTGCTGGCCGGTGCGCTGTTCGGGCTGGAGTTCCTGTTCATCGCCGAGGGGCTGAAGCTGACCTCGGCGGCGCACATGTCGGTATTCCTTTATACCGCGCCGATCTTCACCGCCCTGGGGCTGCATATCATGATGCCCAGCGAGCGGCTGCGCCTGTTGCAGTGGCTGGGTATCCTGCTGGCGTTTGCGGGCATCGCCCTGGCATTCGCCGGAGGCGTCTCGTTCGAGCAGCTCGATGGGCGCATGTTGTTGGGTGACGCCCTGGCTATCCTGGGCGGCTTGGCCTGGGGCGCGACCACAGTGGTTGTGCGCTGTTCGCGGCTGTCCGAGGCGCCGGCGACCTTGACGCTGTTCTACCAACTGGCGGTGGGTTTCGCCGGGCTGCTGCTGATGGCCCTGGTGAGCGGGCAGATCGCCGATTTCGCGCTGACCCCGCTGGCGGTTGGCAGCGTGCTGTTCCAGGGCATCGTGGTGTCGTTCGTCAGCTATCTGACCTGGTTCTGGTTGCTGCGCAAGTACCTGGCTTCGAACCTGGCGGTGTTCTCCTTCATCACGCCGCTGTTCGGGGTGACCTTTGGCGTGGTGCTGCTGGACGAACCGCTGAGCCTGAACTTCGTGCTCGGCGCGGTGCTGGTGCTGGTGGGGGTGATCATGGTCAGTGCCGAGGCTTGGGTGCGGCGGCAATTGCGCAGGATCGTGGGATAGCAGACGAGCGCCAGGCTCAGCCCGCCCGGCGCAGGCCGGTGCATGACGCAGGTAGTGGCACGGCCCCTGTCAGCACCAGTACCCCGGCCAGCCCCAGCCCCGCAGCCGCCATCACCAGCGCCGGTTGCAGGCCACCACTGAAGTGGCTGCTCAAGGCTGCCAGCAGCGGCCCGCTCAACTGCCCCAGGGCAAAGCACGCGGTCAGCAGCCCGGCATTGCGCTGGGTGGCATGGGGCGCAAGTTCCCGCGAGCGCTGCATCACCAGTTGCATGCAAGCCAGGAACGGCCCACCGCAGAGCACTACCCCCAGGCCCAGCCCGATGCCGCCGCCTTGCAGGCAAGCCAGCACACCCAGACCTTGCAGCCAGAGCGTGGCGGTCAGCCAAGCCGAGGTGCGTCCCGAGCGGCGCAGGCTGACAAGCACCACGCCCAGCGCCGCCGACAGACCGAATGCCGGCCAGAACAGATCGGCCATCCACTGCCCTTGGAACTGCTGGTTGGCCATCTGTGACAGGAAGGTGGCTGGCAAGATGTAGCCGATGCCGTACAGCCCATACACCAGGCCCAGGCGGCCGATGCCGTTACCCTGTGTTGGGCCACTGTTGCTGGCGACTGGCGCCGGCTCCTGGGTCCGTGGCAACCACCGCAGCACGGCCAGCAGCATCACCAGCGCCGCCATAGCGTAGATCAGCCACAGCGCCGCCGAGCCGAGCCCCAGCAGGTGCGCGCCCAGTGCCAGCACGCCGGTGACGGCGATCCCCACGCCGGGCCCAGCGAACACCAGGGCACCGAGGCGCTGACGGCCATGGGCGTTGGCCAGTTGCTGGCTGAGGCTGGTGATCATCACCAGTACCCAGGCACTGGCCACGCCCGTGCCGAAGCGCAGCAGCAGGTGGCTCCAGAAACCGTCGGCGGCCGCCGAGGCGAGGGTGAGCAACACGCAGAGCCATAGGCCGCCGTGCAGGCGCAGACGCACTTGGGCCGGCTGGCGGGCGAACATGCCGTCCACCGCCCCGAGGAAGTAGCCAAGGTAGTTGGCGGCAGCGACCAGGCCACCTGCCGTCAGGTCAAACTGGCCCTCGGCGATAAGCCGGGGCAGTTGCGGGGTGAGGGCGAAACGGCCAATGCCCATGGCCATCATCAAGGCCACGGCGCTGGCCAGCAGTTGCACAAAGGGCGACATGAAGGCGTCTCCTGCTCGAAGGGTTGCGATGGATGGCAGGGTAGGGTGGATTGACTTTCAATAAAATTGAATAATGATGATCAAGTTGTTCTGTTCTGGAGAATGCTATGGAGTTCAGCCAACTGCGTATCTTCCTGGCCGTAGCCGAGGAAGGTTCGATCACCCGCGCTGCCGAGCGCCTGCACCGTGTACCGTCAAACCTGTCGACGCGCCTGCGCCAACTCGAGGAGCAACTGGGCGTGGAGCTGTTCCTGCGTGAGCGCCAGCGCCTGCAACTGTCGCCTGCGGGTAAGGTACTGCTGGATTACGCCAACCGCCTGTCGGCCCTGCGTGACGAAGCGATGGCCGCCGTGCAAGGCGGGCAGCCGGCCGGTGATTTTGTGCTGGGTACCATGTACAGCACGGCGGCGATCCACTTGCCGGCGCTGTTGGCGCGCTATCACCAGGCCTATCCGGCAGTGAACCTGCAGGTCCAGGCAGGCCCCAGCGGCGACTTGCTCGAGGGGCTGCTCAGCCATCGACTCGATGCCGCGCTGGTGGATGGGCCGCCAAGCCTGGCTGGGCTGGATGGCGTGCCCTTGTGTGAGGAAGAGCTGGTACTGATCACCAGCCCCGAGCATCCACCGGTCAGCAGCGCCCAGGATGTGGCGGGCAGGGCAGTGTTCACCTTCCGCCAAGGGTGCTCCTACCGTATGCGCCTGGAGGCCTGGTACGCCCATGCCCACACGCCCATGGGGCGGGTGATGGAGATCGAGTCGTACCAGAGCATGCTGGCCTGTGTGATCGCCGGCGCCGGGGTGGCGCTGATGGCGCAATCGATGCTCGACAGCCTGCCGGGGCGTGACCGGGTGCGTGCCCATCGCTTGCAAACACCATTCGATCAGGCGGTCACCTGGTTGATGTGGCGCCAGGGCATGCGTGGGGCCAATCTGCAGGCGTGGATCGAACTGCAACAAAGCGAAACGATTGACCGACCGTCGGAAGCTGTCGCCTGCGCTTGATCCGGGTCAAAATCGCCCATATCTGTAAGAACAGAGGCATGCGCAATACAGGACATCGGACTATGATCTGTATGACGCATCGCAGGATTGATTGACCGTGAGGCTGAACCCGTCAAGGGGGCATTATGAACGAACGCATGTACAACTGGCTCCACGACCTGGCCGTCGCCCTGGGCTTGCTCCCGCCACCCCTACAGCCGGTGCCGATCCCTACCGACGAAGAACAGCGCAAGCGCCAGCCGCGTCGTCGCTGATACACCCTCAATGCAAAAGGCCGCCGCATCGACAAGATGCGGCGGCCTTTTGCATTGAGGGTGCAGCTAATTGCGGGGCAAGCCCGCTCCCACAAGGTCTGATGTGGGAGCGGGGTTGGCGTCAGGCCAGGTTGACTGCCGCAGCCGGCTTGCGCGACGCCAGGCTGACCACCACGAAGCTCACCAGGCCGATCGCCAGGCTGTAGTAGATCGGCGTGTTGGCCTCCAGACCATCCTTGAACATGAAGAACAGCGCGGTGACAAAGCCCAGCGACATGCTGGCGATGGCCCCGGCGGTGGTCGCGCGCTTCCAGAAGATCGCGCCGATCAGCGGGATCAGCATGCCGCCCACCAGCAGGTTGTAGGCCAGGGTCAGGGCGCTGATTACATCGTTCACCGCCAGGGCGATGCCCAGTACCACCAGGCCGGTCAGCAGGGTGAACAGGCGGTTGACGCCCAGGCTCGACTGCTTGCCGCCGCGCAGCTTGGGCAGCAGGTCTTCGGTCAGGGTGGTCGAGGCGGCCAGCAGGCCGGCACTGGCGGTGGACATCATCGCGGCCAGGGCAGCGGCCATCAGCAGGCCACGGATACCTTCAGGCAACTGGCCCTTGATCATTTCGGCAAAGGCGTTGTTCGGGTTGGCCAGGTCTGGCATCAGCACATGGGCGGCCATGCCGATCAAGGCGCAGGCCAGGCCGTACAGCACGCAGTAGACACCAGCGGTGGTACCGGCGCGCTGGCAGACTTTCTCGTCACGGGCGGTGAACACCCGCTGCCAGATGTCCTGGCCGATCAGGATGCCGAAGAAGTAGATCAGGAAGTAGGTGATGATGGTGTCCCAGCCGATGGTGGTCCAGCTGAAGCTGGCCGCCGGCAACTTGGCCACCAGCACGTCCCAGCCGCCGGCCTTGTACAGGCACACCGGCAGCAGGATGAACATCAGGCCCACGGTCTTGATCACGAACTGGACGATGTCGGTCAGGGTCAGCGACCACATGCCGCCAATGGTCGAGTACACCACTACCACGCCGCCGCCGAACAGCAGCGCCAGCCAGAACGGCACGTCGAGCAATACCTGCAGCACGGTGCCCATGGCCAGGGTCGAGGTCACGCCGATCATCAGCGCATAGGCCAGCATGATGACCGCACTGGCCTGGCGCGCCATTGGGTTGTAGCGACGCTCCAGCACTTGGGTGACGGTAAAGATCTTCAGGCGCAGCAGGGGTTTGGCGAGGAACAGGTTCAGGGCGATGATGCCCAGGCCCAAGGCTGCGCACAGCCAGAAGCCAGAGATGCCGTGGACATAACCCAGGCGCACGGTGCCGACGGTGGAGGCGCCGCCCAGCACGGTGGTGGCCATGGTGCCCATGTACAGGGTCGGGCCCAGGTTGCGTCCGGCCACCAGGTAGTCTTCGTGGGTTTTCGCACGGCGCATGCCGTAGTAGCCGAGGCCGAGCATGCCGACGGCATAGATCAGTACAACGATGATGTCCAAGGCCATTGGGGGTCTCCCGATTATCTTTATTATGGCGAGATCGACCGCCGTCGCTTCTCACGGCGCCCGGCGGTCCTGTCTTGTGTCGGCGGGCCTCAATGGCCCTCCCGGATGGCTCCTGCCGGGGTGTTTCTATGGCTCGACGGGTTGTTGTGGGAGCGGGCTTGCCCCGCGATTGCTATCGCGGGGCGAGCCCGCTCCCACAAGCCTTCATACCAATCAGCGGCGTACCACCCCTGGCAGCACGCAGAGCATTTCGAACAACAGGTTGGCGCCCAGCAGCGAGGTGTTGCCGGTGGTGTCATAAGGTGGGGAGACTTCGACCAGGTCACAGCCGATCAGGTCCAGGCCGTGGCAGCCGCGGATGATCTCCATCGCCTGGATGGTGGTCAAGCCGCCGATTTCCGGCGTGCCGGTACCCGGTGCCCAGGCCGGGTCGATGCCGTCGATGTCGAAGGACAGGTAGACCGGGCCACCACCGACTTTCTCACGCACTTCGGCCATCAGCGGTTCCAGCGACTTGTGCCAGCACTCTTCGGCCTGGACTACGCGGAAGCCTTGGCGACGGCTCCAGTTGAAGTCGTCGGCGGTGTAGCCCTGGGCACGCAGGCCGATCTGCACCACGCGGTCGCAGTCGAGCAGGCCTTCCTCCACGGCGCGGCGGAAGGTGGTGCCGTGGGCGATCTTCTCGCCGAACATGTGGTCGTTGACGTCGGCGTGGGCGTCGATGTGCACCAGGCCGATCTTGCCGTGCTTCTTGTGAAGCGCGCGCAGGATCGGCAGGGTGATGGTGTGGTCGCCGCCCAGGGTCAGCGGGATGACATTGTGCTCGACGATCTCGTCGTAGGCTTCTTCGATGATGCGCACGGCGTCGAGCAGGTTGAAGGTGTTGATCGCCACGTCACCGATGTCGGCTACCGACAGCGAGTCGAATGGGGCGGCGCCGGTGGCCATGTTGTACGGGCGGATCATCACCGACTCGGCGCGGATCTGCCGTGGGCCGAAGCGGGTGCCCGAGCGCAGCGAGGTACCGATGTCCAGTGGCACGCCGATGAAGGCGGCGTCCAGACCTTGGGCGCTTTGCAGGTGGGGCAGGCGCAGCATGGTGGCGATGCCGCCGAAACGCGGCATTTCGTTGCCGCCCAGTGGTTGGTGGAGAGTCTTGTCCACGGTGGGCCTCATCAGTCGGTCGATTGTTATGTTTGTTCGAACCTGTGCCGCCGCGCGCCTCGAACAACGATGGGGGCGGCGGGCAGGGACATTTCGCCGCAGTCTGCGCAAGGTAGTGCTTCGGAAGAATCGCTACCGACAAATACTTACTTCAGGAATTTCTGAACTATCCGCCTGAAGGCGCGTTAGACTCTGACGATTTCCAGCCCGCGGAACCCTCGCCCCATGGCCTCATCGCTGCCCGACCTGAAACTGCTGCGCATCTTCGCCAGCGTGGTGCGCCACCAGGGGTTCGCCAACGCCCAGCGCGACCTCAACCTGTCGACGTCGGCCATTAGCACCTACATGAGCCAGTTGGAGGGCGCCCTGGGTATCGTCCTCTGCCACCGTGGCCGTGGTGGTTTCAGCCTGACCAGCAAGGGCGAGCTGTTCCATCAGGAGACCCTGCGCCTGCTCGGCGAACTGGATGGTTTCGAGCAGTACGCGGCGGCGCTCAAGGGCGAGCTGCGCGGCACCCTCAACCTCGGGGTGATCGACTCCACGGTGGGTGATCGCGCCTTGCCGCTGGCCGAGGCCATCGGTGCCTACAGCCAGGAGCACCCAGGGGTGCACCTGCACCTGTCGGTTTCCAGCCCTTACGAATTGCAGCTGGGCGTGCAGGACAACCGCCTGGACCTGGCCATCGGCGCCTTTTCTTCGCGTATGAGCGGCCTGGTGTATCAGCCGCTGTACCGCGAGCAGCACTGGCTGTACTGCAGCAGTCGCCACTCGCTGTTCGCCGAGCGGCGCATCCCGGAGCCGGTGATCACCCAGCAGCGTATGGTCGGGCGCGGTTACTGGAGTCAGGCCGAGTTGGCCCGCCACGGCTTCAAGCACAGTGCGGCGACGGTGGAGAGCATGGAGGCGCAGCTGATTCTGATTCTCTCCGGCGCCTACATCGGCTACCTGCCCGAGCACTACGCCCAGGCCTGGGTCGACAAGGGCGACTTGCGGGTATTGTCGCCGGCCACCTTCGGTTACCAGGCGCCGTTCTCGTTGATCATCCGCCGCGGCCGCAGCCGGGAACCCTTGATCCAGACGTTCCGCGACCTGCTCAAGAGCCAGCTCAACGTTGGCTGAACAATGTCGTTTTCAGCTCATTCCGTCAGGTAGGTAAAAATTCCTGCAAAACTTGACCACTGACGTGATGGCCTTCTGCTAAATATCTACTTGCTTTGATGAATTTCCCACTCATCTGGATAAGCAAGGGATCGCCAACGATGCGCATGAATTTGCCCGTCACCGAACACGAAAGAACCTTTCCCAACCACCAGCGGCTGATTTCCACCACCGACCTCAACAGCCGCATCACCTACTGCAACGACGCATTCGTGGCCATCAGCGGTTTCACCTACGACGAACTCGTCGGCCAGACGCACAATCTGGTGCGTCACCCGGACATGCCGCCGGCAGTCTTCGGCCATATGTGGGACACCATCAAGCAAGGCAAACCCTGGATGGGGGTGGTCAAGAACCGCGCCAAGAACGGCGATTTCTACTGGGTTAGCGCCTATGTCACGGCGGTGTACGAGAACGGCCGCATCAGCGGCTACGAGTCGGTGCGTTCGGTGCCCACCCGCGAGCAGATCCGCCGTGCCGAAGCGCTCTACGCGCGCCTGCGCGCCGGTCGCTCGCCGGTGGCGCTGGCCGCGCGCCTGGGCCATGGCATCGGCCACGGCTGGCCGTTGATCGGTGCCGGGCTGATATCGGCCGCCGGCTATCTGTGGTTGCCCCAGTACGCCGCACTGGGGGTGCTGATGGTCAGCCTGCTGGCGGCCTGGTACCTGGTCGAGCACCGGCAGAACCAGGCCATCCGCCGCACCTTGCAGGAGCATCCCAAAGCGTTCACCAGCCCGCTGGTGGCCCTGACCTACAGCGACAACCCCGGCCTGCAGGGCCAGCTCGACCTGGCGATCCTCAGTGAAGAGGCACGTCTGCAGACCGCGCTGACCCGCCTGGTGGACGCCGGGGTCGGGGTCAAGTCACGGGCCGCGCAGTCCGCCGACCTGTCCGACGCCCAGGCGCAGATGCTCGACCGCCAGCGCAGCGAAACCGACCAGTCGGCCACTGCCATCGCGCAGATGGCGGCGACCATCCAGCAGGTCACCCATAACGTGCAGAGCACTGCCCATGCCGCCAGCGACGCCGACCAGCTGGCCCAGCAGGGCAGCGACCTGGCCCAGCAGAGCCTGCGCGCGATGGGCAGCATGAGCGAGGCGGTGAGCGATATCGGCCAGGCGGTCAACGCCCTGGCCGAGCAGACCCAATCAATCGGCAGCGTGGTGGACGTGATCACCTCGATTGCCGAACAGACCAACCTGCTGGCGCTCAACGCCGCGATCGAAGCCGCCCGTGCCGGTGAACAGGGCAGGGGGTTTGCCGTGGTCGCCGATGAGGTCCGCTCACTGGCCCAGCGTACCCGTGCCTCCACCGAGGAGATCCACCACATCATCGCCGGACTGCGCACGGGTGCCGACCGTGCGGTGGCCAGCGCCAGCCGCGGCCAGCAGATCTCCAGCGACAGCGTGCACAGTGTCGAGGCGGTGCAGGAAGCGTTGTCCGGCATCGCCCAGGCGGTCAGCCGCATCACCGGCATGAGCCAGCAGATGGCCACGGCGTCCGAGCAGCAGAGCCACGTGGCCGAAGACATCAACCAGCAGATCGTGCGCATTGCCCAGCTATGCGATGAAAGTGCCGGGCAAGCCAGGCAGGGGGCCGAGATCAGCCAGGACCTGGAGCGCATGGCGGAGTACCTGCACAGTTTGGCGGAGCGGTTCAACCGGTAGTGACTGGCTGTCGGGCCAATCGCGGGGCAAGTCCGCTCCCACGAGGGCATCCAATCGCGGGGCAGCCACTCGTGGGAGCGGGCTTGCCCCGCGATTGGCCCGTAGTCACACAACCAACCTGTGGCAAACTGCGCGCCCTCAAGGAGCCCGCCATGCCCAGACCCCACTGCGATCGTTGCCAGCGCCCGCTCGCCCATTGCCTTTGCCCGCTGATCCCCAGTCTCGCCAGCCGTACCCGCGTGGTCGTGCTGCAGCACCCCAGCGAAACGTCGCATGCGCTCAATACCGCGCGCCTGGCAGCCCTCGGGCTGATCAATGCCGAGCTGCGGGTGGACGAGGTATTCGATGACCTCGAAGCGTTGCTGGCTACACCGGGGTATCGGCCGGTGCTGCTGTTCCCCGGCGACGCTGCCGAGGTTCTGTGCAGCTATGGCGCAGGCATCGACGAGCTGCCGCTGCTGTTGATCGTCCCCGACGGTACCTGGCGCAAGGCGCGCAAAATGCTCTACCTGAACCCACTGCTGGACAGGCTGCCGCGGGTGACGCTCGGTGATGTGACGCCCTCTCGCTATCGGCTGCGCAAGGCGCCGGAACCGGGCGCGTTGTCGACCATCGAGGCGGTGGTCCAGGCGTTGAATGTGCTGGAGGGGGCGGGCCGGTTCGATCCAGTGTTACGGCCTTTCGAGGCCCTGATCGAGGGGCAGATCAGGGCGATGGGGCTGGAGACATTCGAGCGTAATCACAACACGGGATCAGACTAGTTAGAGATTGATGCCTCGATGGCGCCGCATCGAGCAGGTCTTCAATGTCAGGATCATCAATCTACAGTCCCCAATCGATGGCTTGCTGGCTGATCCCACACCCATGTAGGTCGCACGTTTCGATCAGCGTTCGCGCAACGCTTCCGTCCGTGCCTTCAAGACCGGCTTCAACAGGTAGTCGAGCACGCTCTTCTGCCCGGTGATGATATCCACCGTGGCCACCATCCCCGGGATGATCAGCAACGGCTTGTTATCCCCGCCCAGGTGGTTCTTGTCGGTGCGTACCTGGATCAGGTAGAACGCGTTGCCCTTGTCATCGGTGACGGTGTCCGCACCGATCAGCTCCAGCTTGGCCTTGAGCCCGCCGTAGATGGTGTAGTCATAGGCACTGAACTTGACCATCGCCGTCTGCCCCGGGTGCAGGAACGCCACATCCTGTGGCCTTACCTTGGCCTCGATCAGCAGGTTGTCCTCGATCGGCACGATCTCCACCAGATCGCTGCCGGGCTGTACCACGCCGCCGATGGTGTTGACCTTGAGCAGCTTGACGATGCCGTGCACCGGCGACACCACGGTGGTGCGGTTGACCCGGTCGTCAATGGCGATGCTGGTGGCTGTGATCTTCGACAGCTCAGTGCGTTTGTCGTTGAGCTCCTTGGCCGCCTCGGAGCGGAAGGTGGCGTCGGACTCCTGGATCTTGCTGCGGATCTCGGCCACGGCCGCTTCGGCGCGGGGGATCGCCAGGCTGGTGGCATTGAGCTGGCCGCGGGCTTCGACGGTGCGCTGCTTGAGGCGCAGGATTTCCACCGGTGAGATGGCGCCCTTGCTGACCAGCGGCGCCGACATGTCCAGTTCCTGTTGCAACAGGCCCAGCGCCGAGCGGTATTGCTCGACCTTGGAGCGGAATTCGGCGAGCTCCTGGGTCTTCTGCCGCAGTTGTTCGTTGAGGGTCTGTTTCTCGCTGGCCAGGCGACGCTGGCGCGAGTCGTACAGGGCCGCTTCGTCCTCGGCCACTTGCGGGGCTTTGTCGCGCACGTCCTGCGACAGCACGAACGGGCGGCCCTCGGCTTCAGCCGACAAGCGCTCGACCTGGGCGGTAAGGGCGTAGCGGTCGGCTTCGCTTTCGCCCTTGTTCGACTTGAACCGGGTGTCGTCCAGGCGCAGCAGGGTGGCGCCCTTGTCGACCATCTGGCCTTCACGCACGAAGAGCTCGGTGACGATACCGCCTTCGAGGTTCTGCACCACCTGCACCTTGCTCGACGGGATGGCCTTGCCTTCGCCGACCGTGACCTCGTCGAGCACGGCGAAGTTGGCCCAGACCAGGGCCACCAGCAGCAGGATGGCGGCCAGCCACACGGTCAGGCGCGACAGGCTGGGTGAATCCTGCAAGGTGGCGCCGGCGAGCTCTGGCAGGTAATCGCGTTCAGCGTGCCGTTCGGTGCCTTGGAGGTAGCTGCGTACGCTGTGGAAAATGGACATGGGCTACCTCGCCAGCGAGTTGGTCGTGGGAGCGGGCTTGCCCCGCGATTGCGTCACTTGCGTCAATGCACTGCTCAAGTCTGGCCTCATCGCGGGGCAAGTCGCATCGGCGCACCGCCGCTCCCATGAGGTTCCAGGGCTGCTTACAAAGCCGAACCGATACGCCCCTTGCGCAGCGCATCAATCACCGCATCCTTCGGCCCGTCGGCGACGATCTTGCCGTTGTCCAGCACCAGCAGCCGGTCCACCAGGCTGAGCATCGAGGTGCGGTGCGTGACCAATAGCAGTGTCTTGCCTGGTACCCAGTTCGCCAGGCGCTGGCGTAGTTGTTCCTCACTGCTGTTGTCCATGTGGCTGGTGGGTTCGTCGAGGATCAGGATCGGTGGTTCCAGCAATAGAGCCCGGGCCAGCAGCACGGCCTGGCGCTGGCCACCGGAGAGCAGTTGGCCGCGCTCGCCCACCGGGCGCTCGAAACCTTGCGGGTGCTGTCGGGCCAGGTCACTGACGCCGGTCAGCTCGGCCACTTCGAGCATGCGCGCATCGCTGACATGCCGCGCACCGAGGGTAAGGTTGTCGCGCAGGCTGCCGGCCAGCAGCGGCAGATCATGGGCGACGTAGCCGACCTGGTTGCGCAGGTCGGCAATGTCCAGTTGGCGCAGGTCGAGGTTGTCCAGCAGTACCTGGCCCTCGTCGGGGTGATGGAAGCCCATCAGCAGCCGCGCCAGAGTGCTCTTGCCCGAGCCGCTGCGGCCAATGATGCCGATGCGTTCGCCCGCCTTGAGGGTGAAACTCACGTCGTTGAGGGCTGGGGCAGCCTGGCCCGGGTAGCGGAAGGTGACGTGGCTGATGCTCACGCCGCCGTGCAGCGTGGTGTGTTCGAGCGCCAAACGGTCCGCCTGGCGTTCCTGCGGCAGGCTCATCAGCGCATCGGTGCTTTGCATGGTCAATTGCGCCTGCTGGTAGCGGGTGATCAACCCGGCAATCTGGCCCAGCGGGGCAAGCACGCGACTGCCCAGCATGTAGCTGGCAACCAGGGCGCCAACGCTGAGGTTGCCGGCGATGATGCTGTACACGCCGGCGACTATGGTGGCCATGCCGCAGAACTGCTGGATGAACAGCGTACCGTTGGTGGCCAGTGACGACAGATTGCGGGCGTGGGCGTCGAGGCGGGTGATGGCGCCGTTGGTGTGCTCCCACTGGTACTGGCGCTCGCTTTCGGCGCCGCAGGCCTTGAGGGTTTCCAGGCCGCCGAGGGTTTCGATCAACAGGGCCTGGCGCACGGCGCCAAGGCTCAGGCTCTTTTGCACGGTGTCGCGCAGGCGTACCTGGATCAACAGCGCCAGGCCCATGGCCACCGGGAAGGCGATCAGCGGGATCAGCACCAGCCAGCCGCCCAGCAGGCCGATCACCACCAGCATCAGCGCGACGAAGGGCAGGTCGATGATGCTGGTCAGCGTCACGGCGGTGAGGAATTCGCGCAGGCCCTGGAAATCGTGGATGCTCTGGGCGAAACCACCGATGGTGGCCGGGCGGGCTTTCATGCTCATGCCGGTGATGCGTTCGAACAAGGTGGCGGACAGGATCAGGTCGGTCTTCTTGCCGGCCTGGTCCAGCAGGTGGGCACGGACCATGCGCAGCACCAGCTCGAAGGCGGTGCCGATGAACAGGCCGGCGACCAGTACCCACAAGGTCGACAGCGCCTGGTTGGGGACCACGCGGTCGTAGGTCTGCATGACGAACAGCGGCACCATCAGCCCCAGCAGGTTGATCAGCAGGCTCGCCAGCAGTGCGTCGCCGTACAACCAGCGGGAATGGCGCAAGGTGTCGCGGAACCAGGCGTTGACCCTCGGAATCAGCGGAGCACGGACGTCCTCCAGGGTGTGTCGGGGGCGGGCGAACAGCGCCTGGCCGCTGTAGGCTTCGGCCAGTGCCTCGCGCGCGACCCATTGTTCACCGCCTTCGGCTTCGCACGGCAGCAGCAACGCCCGGCCGTCGTCCCCCCAACGTTGCAGCACGGCGCTGCGGCCATCGTTGAGGATCAACAGCACGGGCAAGTTGAGTGGCGAGATGGCGTCCAGCGTGCGCTGCAGCACCCGCGCCTGTAACCCGGCACGGGCGGCGGCGCGCGGCAGCAGCGCCAACCCCAGGCGCTGCTCGGCCAGCGGCAGGCCGCTGCACAGGCTGGCGCGGCTGGCCGGGCAGCCATGCAGCTTGCACAGGATCAGCAAGCCATCGAGCAACGGATCATCCACATCCAGGCGCGGTTGGGTGCTTTGCATGCTGGTCACGATGGCCTACTCCTGCCGCGGTGGACGCAAAAGATCCCTGTGTGTTTGTTGCTTAGCGCATGTCGGGCAGCCTGACCTCGTTACGCACTTCGCTCTTGGCGATGGCCTCCGGCGGCAGCGAGATGCGTTGTTTGCCCAGCAGCTCACCCATGGTCGCCAGTACCCGGTACATCGAGAACTCCTCGGTGTAACGCACCTCGGTGTAGCGGCGGTTGGCGTTGTACAGCTCGTTTTCGCTGTCGAGCAGATCGAGCAGGGTACGTTGGCCGAGGCCGAACTGGTCCTGGTAGGCGGCGCGCACGCGCTGGGTGGTTTCGGCGTACTCACGTGCGGTGGGGGTCTGCTTGCGCGCGTTGTTCATGGCGTTCCAGGCCAGCCCGAGGTTTTCGTTGAGCTCGCGCAGTGCGTTGTTGCGGATGTCCATGGCCTGGTTGATCTTGTGGGCATCGGATTGCAGGCGGGCCTTGTCACTGCCCCCGCGGAAGAGGTTGTAGCTGAGCTCGACGCCAGCCTGCCAGTCGTTGTTGTCGTGGCCCTTCTGGCCTGCGATGTTGTTGTTGGCGCCGGTGGCCAGTACCGCGTCCAGGCGCGGATAGAAGGGCGACTTGGCCACTTCGTACTGTTGCTCGGCAGACTTGACGTCCGCCTGTGCCGACTTGAGGTAGGGGTTGTTCTCGAGCATGCCCTGGCGGGCATCCTGCAGGGTGCCTGGCATTTCGCCCTTGATCGTGACCGGCGTTTCCAGCTCGTCGGGCACGCGCCCGACCACGCTGTAGAAGTTGGTTTCGGCGTCTGCCAGATCGACTTCGGCGGTGTCGAGGTTGTTTTCGGCCAGGGCGCGACGGGCGCTGGACTGGTCGAGGTCGGCATTGCTGCCCACACCACGCTCGCTGCGCAGGCCGATCTGGTCATTGACCCGCAGGTGGGCCTGCAGGTTGTTCTTGGCCAGGGTCACCAGCTCGCGGCGCTTGAGCACTTCGAGGTAGACCTCGATGGCGCGCAACGCCACGGTCTCGGCGGTGGCCTGGGTGTAGTAGGCACGGGAGTTGGCCACCGCTTCGGTGCGGCCGACCTCGTTGGCGGTGTTGAAACCGTCGAACAGCATCTGCCGCAGGCGCAGTTCGGACTGGGTGTAGCTGAGGGTTTCCTTGTTGTGGTTGCGCGTACCGTCCGGGTTGAAACCGCGGGTATTGGTGTTGTCCGAGCGCTGGCGGCCATAGCCGCCCACCAGGTCGACGGTTGGGTAGTAACCCCCGCGGGCGAACTTCACATCCTCGTCGGCCGACAGCCGGCTGTTACGGCTGGCGCTGATCTGGGGATGCTGGTCCACGGCACTCTGCACGGCTTCGGTGATGGACATCGCCTGAGAATTGGCACAAACCATGGCCAATAGAATCGCACTGGTGAGGGGGGTTAACGTGCGCATGGGGTACTTCTCCCTGGTCTCTAAAAAGTCCTGCGATCGCCAATAAAATGACGAAATATTAGAATCAAACCGTTTCAGGTTTGTAACAACAGAGCTAAGAACATTTAACGCGCGAACTAAGAAGAATTTCTCATAAGGTATATGCGAAAAAAAACTTATGCGGTCTAAAGAAACCACGACATTGTTTTATCCAGGTGGCTCGGCGAACTGGCTGGGATAGGCGGTTTTCGGGCTTTGCAGAAAGTTCTAGATTTTTTGCGGATAAGCAGTACGGGGAGGACGGCGAAAGCGGAATTTGGCGACAATAAATTGGCATTGATTAATGGCCATTGCCTATCACCGCTATCGCAGCAGTAGTCACATGGAGGGTGATTCCCGCATATGTGACAGTAACGGTCCGGCAAACAGCCCATACGGAACGTTGCACGAGTTACCCGGCATGCCTTGATCTGCGAAAAGCCCATCGGCAGGGGAGGCGTGCATTCATGGCCAGATTAGTCGGCGTGGTCAGCAAAGTGGTTGGCCAGGTTTTCGCGGTGGGGGACGACGGCCACCGTCGGTTGCTGGTGGAAGGCGACCGCCTGTTTGCCGGTGAGCAGCTCGAAACGGGGGATGCCAGTGCCGTGGCAGTGCGCCTGCAGAACGGTGCCGAACTCACACTGGGCCGCGACAGCAGCCTGCAGATGACCCCGGAGCTGTTGGCCAATCACGCGCCCCATGTGCAGACCCCCGACCTGCAACCGAGCGAGGCGCAGCTCAGTGATGTCGAGCGCTTGCAGAAGGCCATCGCTGCGGGTGCCGACCCGACCGAGGAAGCCGAGGCCACTGCGGCGGGTGGTAACCCCGGTGGTGTGGCAGGCGCGTTGGGTGGCGGGCACAGTTTCGTGATGTTGTCCGAGGTGGCTGCGCGAGTCGCCCCGACCATCGGTTTCCCGACGGCAGGTTTCAACGGTATCCCCGAGCTGGCCAATCTTTACCTGGGCGAGCGGGACATCGACGGCAACGACAGTGGGGCATTGAATCCGCTTGCGCCACCTCCAGCCAGCCCGCCGGATCACCCGGTCACCCTCAAGGGCCTGGAGGTCGAGCCGGGTGAGCTGACCGTGAACGAAGCCAACCTGCCCCAGGGCAGCGCGGACAACCCGGCGGCATTGACGCAAAACGGCAGTTTCAACGTGGTGGCGCCGGATGGGGTATACAACCTCAGTGTCGGCGGCATCAACGTGGTTACCGCCGGTGTGGTGACCGGTGTGGGGCAGTCCATCGTCACCGGCCTTGGCAATATCCTCACCATCATCGGCTACAACCCGGCCACGGGCGTGGTCAGCTACAGCTACACGCTGCAGAGTAATGAAAGCCATCCCAACGGCGATGGCACCAACAGCCTGATGGAACACTTCCCGGTCAGCGTCACCGACAGCAACGGTAGCCATGCCAGCGGCAGCCTTGATGTGAACATCGTCGACGATGTGCCCAAGGCCAATGCCGACTTCGCCCATGTCACCGAGGGCGGCATCATCAGCGACAATGTGCTGGGCAACGACGTCAAAGGCGCCGATGTGCGCGCTGACGGCCAGTATGTGGTCGGGGTGCGAGCAGGCGACGATACGTCGAGTGCTGCGCACGGTAATCTAGGTGACCCGATCTACGGCCAATACGGCTACCTGACCCTGGATGCCGAGGGCAACGCCACCTACCACGCCAACCCCAACCAGGACCTGCCGTCATGGGCGACAGACACTTTTGTCTACACCATCCGTGATGCCGATGGCGACGAGAGCACCACGACCATCTCGGTCAAGGTACTGGACAGCAAGCTGGTCGCTGGCGCAGACAGCGAAGTGACGGTCTACGAGAAAGCCCTGGATCTGACCAAGGACGGCAATGACCTGGCTGGTGGCAACGTAGTGGGGAGCGACCCGCACTCCAGCGCCGAAACCGCGTCCGGTTCGCTGGCCAATGCAGTCACCGGTGGTGTCGGTGCATTGACCTTCACCCTGGTCGGCAATGCTGCCGGCCAATACGGCCAGATCCTGCTGAACACCGATGGCAGCTACACCTACACCCTCACCTCGGCGCCCAACTCGCCGAACCACGTCAACGATGGCCCGAATGTGATCACCGAAAGCTTCACCTACCAGGTGAAGGATTCGCTGGGCAACACCACCACCAGCACCATCGTGATCAGCATCGTCGACGATGTGCCCAAGGCCAATGCCGACTTCGCCCATGTCAGCGAGGGCGACAGCATCAGCGGCAACGTGCTGGCCAACGACGTCAAAGGCGCCGATGTGCGCGGTGATGGTCAGTATGTGGTCGGGGTACGAGCAGGCGACGATACGTCGAGTTCTGCACACGGTCATCTAGGCGACCCGATCTACGGCCAATACGGCTACCTGACCCTGGATGCCCAGGGCAACGCCACCTACCACGCCAACCCCAACCAG
>NZ_VZZR01000109.1:0-30330 GCF_009650555.1 Pseudomonas sp. EMN2 | reverse complement strand
GGCATCGTGCTCCGGCGGCAGGTCGACGATGATCAGGCCATCGACACCCGCCGCTTTCGCCTCGGCGACGAACTTGTCCACACCGAAGCGGTGGATCGGGTTGTAGTAGCCCATCAGCACGATCGGCGTGGCCTGGTTGTCCACACGGAATTCACGCACCATCTGCAGGGTCTTGGCCAGGGTCTGGCCGGCTTCCAACGCGCGCAGGGTGGCCAGCTGGATGGCCACGCCGTCGGCCATCGGGTCGGTGAATGGCATGCCCAGCTCGATCACGTCGGCGCCGGCGGCCGGCAGGCCTTTGAGGATCTTCAGCGAGGCGTCGTAGCCAGGGTCGCCTGCGGTGACGAAGGTGACCAGGGCCGCGCGGCCTTCGGCCTTGAGTTCGGCGAAGCGTTGTTCGAGACGGCTCATGCCTGTTTCTCCTGGGCGGCCATGTGGTTCATCACGGTTTGCATGTCTTTGTCGCCGCGACCGGACAGGCAGATCACCATCAGGTGGTCCTTGGGCAGGGTCGGCGCGCGCTTGATCGCCTCGGCCAGGGCGTGGGAGCTTTCCAGCGCCGGGATGATGCCTTCGAGGCGGCAGGTGGTGTGGAAGGCAGCCAGGGCTTCGTCGTCGGTGATGCTGACGTATTCCACGCGCTTCACTTCGTGCAGATAGGCGTGCTCCGGGCCGATGCCGGGGTAGTCCAGGCCTGCGGAAATCGAGTGGGCGTCGGTGATCTGGCCGTCGTCGTCCTGCAGCAGGTAGGTGCGGTTGCCGTGCAGCACGCCCGGTACGCCGCCGTTGAGGCTGGCCGCGTGCTTGTCGGTGTGCACGCCGTGGCCGCCGGCTTCGACGCCGATGATCTTGACGCTTTCATCTTCGAGGAAGTCGTGGAACAGCCCCATGGCGTTGGAGCCGCCGCCGACGCAGGCGATCAGGCTGTCGGGCAGGCGCCCTTCCTTCTCGTGCAGCTGGGCGCGGGTCTCTTTGCCGATGATCGACTGGAAGTCGCGGACCATCGCCGGGTACGGGTGCGGGCCGGCCACGGTGCCGATCAGGTAGAAGGTGTCGTCGACGTTGGTGACCCAGTCGCGCAGGGCCTCGTTCATGGCGTCCTTCAGGGTGCCGGTGCCGGCGGTGACCGGGACGATCTCGGCGCCCAGCAGCTTCATGCGGAACACGTTGGCCTGCTGGCGCTCGATGTCGGTGGCGCCCATGTAGATCACGCAGGGCAGGCCGAAGCGCGCGGCGACGGTGGCGGTGGCCACGCCGTGCATGCCGGCGCCGGTCTCGGCGATCAGGCGCTTCTTGCCCATGCGCTTTGCCAGCAGCACTTGGCCGATGCAGTTGTTCACCTTGTGCGCGCCGGTGTGGTTGAGCTCTTCACGCTTGAAGAAGATCTTCGCGCCGCCGCAGTGTTCGGTCAGGCGTTCGGCGAAGTACAGCGGGTTGGGGCGGCCAATGTAGTCGCGCTGGAAGTAGGCCAGGTCTTCGAGGAACTTGGGGTCGGCCTTGGCGGCTTCGTATTCGCGGGCAAGGTCGAGCACCAGCGGCATCAGGGTTTCGGCCACGTAGCGGCCGCCGAACGAGCCGAACAGGCCGTTGGCGTCGGGGCCGGGGCGGTATTGGGACTGGGACATGGGGCGCTCCATAGGCGAATTTGACAGAGTGACAACGCCTGCGTGGGAGCGGGCTTGCCCCGCGATGCGGCTGACGCTGGTCGATGAGGCCTACTCTAACCAGCACACGCTCGGCTGAAAACCGATAAGATTGCGCAAACTCGTCAGAAAAACTCACAAGTCATATGGCCCAGGACCTTCCCCCCCTCAACGCCCTGCGCGCCTTCGAGGCCACCGCCCGGCTCAACAGTGTCAGCCAGGCCGCCGAAGCGCTGCATGTGACTCACGGCGCGGTCAGCCGGCAGATCAAGGTGCTTGAAGAGCACCTTGGGGTGGCGCTGTTCGTCAAGGACGGGCGCGGCGTCAAACTCACAGATGCCGGCGCGCGCCTGCGCGATGCCAGCTTCGAGGCGTTCGACCGTCTGCGCGGCGTGTGTGCCGAGCTTTCGCGCACGGCGGACGAAGCGCCGTTCGTGCTCGGCTGTTCCGGCAGCCTGCTGGCGCGCTGGTTCATCCCGCGCCTTGGGCGTTTGAAAGCGGACCTGCCGGAGTTGCGCCTGCACTTGTCAGCGGGCGAAGGCGACCTCGATCCGCGGCGCCCAGGGTTGGACGCGCTGCTGGTGTACGCCGAGCCGCCGTGGCCGGCGGACATGCAGGTGCATGTGCTTGCCGAGGAGCGAATCGGCCCGGTGCTGAGCCCGCACTTCGAAGGCTTCGATCGTTTGAAAGCCGCGCCAGCCGTGGCTTTGCAACGAGAAGCAGTGCTGCACACCACCTCGCGACCGCAGGCCTGGCCGACCTGGGCAGCGCAGCAGGGCCTGGCGCCTGAAGCATTGAACTACGGCCAGGCTTTCGAGCATCTGTACTACTTGCTGGAAGCGGCGGTGGCTGGGCTGGGCGTGGCCATCGCGCCGCAGCCACTGGTGGCGGATGACCTCAAAGCCGGGCGGTTGGCAGCACCTTGGGGCTTTTCACCCACCCGTGCGGCCTTGGCCCTGTGGGTGCCTCGGCGCGCCGATGATGGTCGCGCCGAGCAACTGGCGCAATGGCTGCGCCAGGAGCTGCAACGGCAGGCGGGTTAGTTGCGGCGGCACAGCAGGTAGGCGGCCAGCAGGCCAAGGGCGCCAACGGCCACACCGGCGGTGGTCCAGGGGTGCTCCTGGGCGTAGTCGCGGGTGGCGATACCGGTTTCGCGGGTGCGGGTTTTGACATCCGCATAGGCATCGCTGAGCAGGCTGCGCGAGTGCTTGAGGGCGCTTTCGGCACTACCGCGCAGCGCCTTCATGGTTTTCTGCGATTCTTCCGAGGCGTCGTGCTTGAGGTGTTCCAAGGTCTTGAGCAGGCTCTCGATCTCGGCTTCCATGCTTTCCAGCGACGCTTTGCGCAGCGAGTTGTGGGCCATGGTGACTCTCCTTCGCGGTGGATGAGGTGTACAGGGTGCGACTGCGCGGCGGGCTGAAAGTGCGATCGAACTTTCACCTGCGTCATTGCTCGCAGGTAAACCAGGCCGGCACTGCTAGGCTGAACTGACACTTCACCCAAGGAGCGCACGCATGAGCGATCATCACACTTACAAGAAGATCGAGCTGGTCGGGTCCTCGCCCACCAGCATCGAAGAGGCGATCAACAATGCCCTGGCCGAGGCCGGCAAGAGCATCAAGCACCTGGAATGGTTCGAGGTGATCGATACCCGCGGGCATATCCGCGACAACAAGGCCGCGCACTTCCAGGTGACGTTGAAGGTGGGCTTCCGCATCGCCAACAGCTGACAGGCAGCCGGGCTGGCCTCGCCCGGCATGATGCGGTAACAGGTTTGCAGGGCGCACAGGCTGCGCCCTTTTCGACTTTGATCTGTACAAGGAACGCGATAGATGAAGAAGTTGATTGTGGCAGTAGGCCTGATGGTGCTGGCCGGCGGTGCGATGGCGGCAGGCAAGCCGTGCGAAGAGCTCAAGGCAGAGATTGCCGCCAAGCTGGATGCCAAGGGCGTGAAGGGTTATTCGCTGGAGATCGTCAACAAAGGCGACCCGGCGGGCAAGGTGGTGGGTACCTGTGAGGGTGGCGCCAAAGAGATTGTCTACCGTCGCGGCTGATGCCGTGCGTTTTTCGCGGGTAAACCCGCTCCCACAGGTATTCCACTGACTTTGGTAACAGTGGAATACCTGTGGGAGCGGGTTTACCCGCGATGAAGATCATTCGGTCTTGAGGGCCTGCGCCATCAATTCATAAGACCGGATCCGGTCCGCATGTTCATACAGGTCACTGGTAAAGATCAGCTCATCCGCCCCGGTCTGTTCCAGCAGCACCTCCACCTTGGCCCGCACCTTCTGCGGGCTGCCGATCATCGCCAGGCCCAGGAAACTGCTCACCGCGTCTCGCTCATGAGGCAGCCACAGCCCGTTCATGCTCTCGACAGGCGGGCGCTGCATCAGGCTCTGGCCGCGGATCAACGCCAGGATGCGCTGGTACACCGAGGTGGCCAGGTATTCGGCCTTCTCGTCGGTTTCGGCCACCACCATCGGTACCCCGAGCATCACGTAGGGCTTGTCCAGTGTGGTGGAAGGCTTGAAGTGGTCGCGGTAGATGCGAATTGCCTCGTGCATGTAGCGCGGCGCGAAGTGCGAGGCAAAGGCGTACGGCATGCCGCGCATGCCGGCCAGCTGGGCGCTGAACAGGCTCGAACCCAACAGCCACATTGGCACCTCGGTGTCGTGGCCGGGCACGGCGATGACCTTCTGGTCGTCGGTGCGCGGGCCGAGGTAGCGCGACAGCTCCTCGACGTCATCCGGGAAATCGTCGGCGCTGCCGGAGCGCTCACGGCGCAAGGCGCGGGCGGTCATCTGGTCGGAGCCGGGGGCACGGCCCAGGCCCAGGTCGATGCGGCCCGGGTACAGGCTGGCGAGGGTGCCGAACTGTTCGGCGACTACCAGCGGTGCGTGGTTGGGCAGCATCACCCCGCCAGAGCCGACGCGGATGGTCGAGGTGCCACCGGCCAGGTAGCCGATCAGCACGGCGGTGGCCGAGCTGGCGATGCCATCCATGTTGTGGTGCTCGGCCACCCAGAAACGGTGATAACCAAAGCGTTCGGCGTGTTGCGCCAGGTCCAGCGAGTTGCGCAGCGCTTGCGCCGGGCCGCCGTCGGCGCGCACGGGCACCAGGTCGAGGGTGGAAAATTTCAGGTCTCGCAGGTGCGTCATCGAAAGCCTCCGCAGCAAGTGGTTGGCCAAGGGCCTTGCAGACTCTGTATGGGCAGATTCGAAGGATTCAATGCCTGCCAGTGGATTGATCTGAACTTGGCGTGGGCAGGGTCCTCAGAACCATAAGCACCCCACCCTGTGACCAGGAGGCAACATGAAGAAGACAGCATCGGCGATCTGGCAAGGCGGCCTGAAGGATGGCCACGGTTTTCTGTCCACCGAAAGCGGCGCGCTCAAGCAGAACCCCTACGGCTTCAACACCCGCTTCGAGGGCATCCCGGGGACCAACCCCGAAGAACTGATCGGCGCGGCCCATGCCGGGTGTTTCTCCATGGCCCTGTCGATGATGCTGGGCGAGGCTGGCCTGACCCCGGAGCGCATCGACACCTTTGCCGAAGTGAGCCTGGACAAGCAGGCCGACGGCTTCGCCATCACGGCGGTGCACCTGACGCTCAAGGCGAAAGTGCCGGGCGCCAGCGAGGCGCAGTTCCAGGAGATCGCCAACAAGGCCAAGGCCGGTTGCCCGGTGTCCAAGGTGCTGAATGCGACGATCAGCCTGGATGCCACCTTGCTGACCTAGGCCGGCGCAACGGCGGCGGTTTGCGGTAGTCTAAGCAGCATCGGCAGCCCGCCTGCCCTTTCAGGAGTGGTTCCATGATCCGCGTAGCAATTGCCGTGCTGGCCTCGCTGATGGCCACGGGTGCACTGGCCGCAGTCAAGCCGTGCGAGGAACTCAAGGCCGAGATCGAGGCAAAGATCCAGGCGCGCGGGGTAACCTCCTACACGCTGGAGATCGTGCCCAACAGTGAAGTCCATGATCAGAGCATGGTCGTGGGAAGTTGCGAGGGTGGCACCAAGAAGATCATCTACCAGAAGAATGATCGCTAGGGTCGGCCTCGACCTCTGTAGGAGCGGCCTTGTGACGCGATGGGGCGCGTAGCGGCCCCAGGATTTCAGCATCAAACAGAAATCGTCGGGGCCGCTGCGCGGCCCATCGCGGCACGAGGCCGCTCCTACAGATTCCTAGGGAATGCAGAACACATTGCTCGGTTCATTCACCACCACCTTGCGATTGGCGTCGTACAGCAGCACCTGCGGCTGCATCACCGGCGCCCGCGCCTCCAGGCGATAACGCTCGCCGGCCTTGAAGTCGTCGTAGCGTACGGTGAGGTAGCAGGTCCGCTCGGTCGGGTCGGTACTGAAGCCGCCGGAATACACCTCGAAGTCGAAGCGCACCACCAGCTCATGCTTGCCCGGCGTCACCTGGAAGTAGCGGCCATCCTCGAGCCGCTTGCCGTCCAGGCGGTCGGCCATGAGGGTGCGGCCGGGGGTGACGGTGTACATGTCGATCCAGGCCTTGCCTGGATCGACTGGCGGCAAGGGGCTGGCGCAAGCCCCCAGTGCGCTGATGGCGAACAGCATCATGGGCTGGCGCATGGCGAAACTCCCGCTCGCGATTCACAGGCCATAAGCATAGCGCCGTTCGCGGCCTTCAGGTGCGTTGGCAGCCTGCCGGTTCGCCCTGGCCGATCAATTTCTGCTGCTGGTCATACAGCTTGATCCAGGGGCGAAAACCAATGCTGCCGGCCTGCATCTGGTAGCGCTGGCCGGCGGTGAAGCCCTTGTAGGTGAGATTCAGCTGGCAGTCGCGCCACAGCGGCTCGTCCACCGGGCCGATGTTGCTGGGTGTCACGGCGAACTGGTAGCGCACGGTCAGCTCATGATTGCCGGGCTGCACTTCGAAATAGCGGTTGTCGGCCCAGGCCCGTTCATCCACCTGCACGGCATGCAGCGAGGCGTTGTCGTGCGGGGCCAGGTCGATCCAGGCCTGGTTCGGGTCCGGGTCGGGCAAGGTGGCACAGCCGGACAGCAGCATGAGTGTGCCCACGGCAAACCGAGTACGCATGGCGAAGCTCCCCCTTGGCAAGATAGTCTTGGTCGCATTCGGCCGACGAGCGAGATAGACAGCCTCGATGTTTGGACTTTTTCTTTTCACGCGCTGCAGCCGTCCGGGTCTGGACCGCGTTTTCACCCGCTTGGTTCCCGTCGCGCTCGGCGTCCTGCTGAGCGGTTGTTCCAGCCTGGGTTACTACGGTCAGTTGGCCGAGGGCCAATGGCAGCTGTTGCGCGCGCGCCAGCCCGTGGCGCAGGTGATCGACGACCCGGCCACGCGCCCGGAGCTGCGCCAGCACCTGCTGTTCGCCCAGCAGGCCCGGGTGTTTGCCAGTGAGCAGCTGAAACTGCCGGACAATGGCAGTTACCGGGTGTATGCCGAGCTGGGTCGGCCCTACGTGGTGTGGAATGTGTTCGCCACCCCCGAGCTGTCGCTGCAGCCGGTCACTCATTGCTTCCCCATCGCCGGTTGTGTGGCCTATCGCGGCTATTACCAGCAGGGTGCTGCCCGCGGTGCTGCGGCGTTGATGCGCCAGCAGGGCCTGGATGTCTATGTCGGGGGTGTGGAGGCGTATTCGACGCTGGGCTGGTTTGACGACCCGATCCTGTCCAGCATGGCCGCTTGGGGCGACGAGCGCCTGGCCACGGTGATCTTCCATGAGCTGGCGCACCAGCGCTTCTATGTGCAGGACGATACCGAGTTCAACGAGTCATTCGCCTCCTTCGTCGAGCAGGAAGGTACCCGGCAATGGCGCGCGGCGCGTGGGCTGGCAGCGGTCGAGGAGCGTGGGGCCGGGCAGCGTGATGCCTTCATTCGCCTGGTATTGGCCAGCCGCGAACGCTTGCAGGCGATCTATGCCGGGCCGCTGGATGAAGCGGGCAAGCGAATGGCCAAACAGGCGGAGTTCGAGCGGTTGCGGCGCGAGTACCGTGAGGTACGGGATCGGGACTGGGCCGGGGATCGGCGCTTCGATGCCTGGATCTTTGCGCCGATGAACAATGCGAAGTTGTTGCCGTTTGGGCTGTATGACCAGTGGGTTCCGGCGTTTTCGCAGCTGTTCAAGGAGGTTGGTGGGGATTGGCTGGTTTTCTATCAGCGAGTCGAGGCGCTGGGGCGATTGCCGATCGAGCAGCGCAAATCGGCGTTGGCAGAGCTGGCCTCATCGCGGGGCAAGCCCGCTCCCACGATCTAGTCCGTGGGAGCGGCGGTGCGCCGATGCGACTTGCCCCGCGATGAGGTTTGAATCAGCGAACGAACGCCTGATGCAGCTCGGCCAGGGTCTCGAAATGGAACGCCGGCGCTTCGGCCTGCAGTTCCTCGCGGCTCCCAAACCCATACCCCACCGCCACCGCCTGCAAACCATTGCTGCGCGCGCCGATCAGGTCATGCTTGCGGTCACCGATCATCAAGGTCTGCGCCGGGTCCAGCCCTTCCTCGTCCAACAGGTGGCGGATCAGCTCGACCTTGTTGGTCCGGGTGCCATCCAGTTCGCTGCCGTAGATCACCTTGAAGTGCTGGTCGAAGGCGAAGTGGCGGGCGATCTCGCGGGCAAACTCCCACGGCTTGGAGGTGGCGATGTACAGCGTGCGGCCTTGGCCGTTGAGCGCCTGCAGCAACTCCGGCACGCCGTCGAACACCCGATTTTCGTACAGCCCGGTCACCTTGAAGCGCTCGCGGTAGAAGTTCACCGCGTCCCAGGCCTTGGCTTCGTCGAAGTGGTAGAACTGCATGAACGCCTGCAGCAGGGGTGGGCCAATGAAGTGTTCGAGGCGGGCAAGGTCCGGCTCGTCGATGCCCAGCTTGGCCAGGGCGTACTGGATCGAGCGGGTGATGCCCAGGCGCGGGTCGGTCAGGGTGCCGTCTAGGTCGAAGAGGATGTTCTGCTGGTGCATGGTTTTATGGGTGCCTGAAATAGGTGGCGCTGTGGGAGCGGGCTTGCCCCGCGATGACGCTATCGCGGGGCAAGTCGGGGCGCCGAACCGCCGCTCCCACGACATAAACTGGGTTTACTGGTCGAAGCCTTCGGCCAGGTGCTGGTCCTTGAGCTTGACGTAGTTGCCGGCGCTGTAGGCGAAGAACGCGTGTTCCTGTTCGCTCAGCAGCCGCACCTGTTTCACCGGGCTGCCCATGTACAGGTAGCCGCTGGCCAGGCGCTTGCCCGGCGGCACCAGGCTGCCGGCACCGATGATCACCTCGTCCTCGACGATGGCGCCATCCATGATGGTGCTGCCCATGCCCACCAGGATGCGGTTGCCCAGGGTACAGCCATGCAGCATGACTTTGTGACCGATGGTCACCTCGTCGCCGATGATCAACGGGAAACCATCAGGGTTGAAGGGCCCGGCGTGGGTGATGTGCAACACGCTGCCATCCTGCACGCTGGTGCGCGCGCCGATGCGGATGCGGTGCATGTCGCCGCGTACCACCGTCAGTGGCCAGATCGAGCTGTCGTCACCGATCTCGACGTCGCCGATGACCACCGCCGAACGGTCGACGAAGGCCCGTGCTCCCACTTTCGGCGTGTGTTCCTGGAAGGTCCGGAGGGCCATGATAGTGTTCCTCTGCAATGCCGATAGGCAGGCTGCCTGCTGCGGTCGGCGTCGATTGTAATTAAGATGGTCCCGTGTTTCTCCTGCCAAGGTACCCGAACCGTGAGTGCGAACAACCCGCTGCTGCAGTCCCACGATCTGCCGCCCTTCTCGGCCATCCGCGCCGAGCATGTGCTGCCGGCGATCGAGCAGATCCTTGCCGACAACCGCAAGGCCATCGCCGACATCCTCGAGACGCAGGGCAACAACCCGAGCTGGGCCGGCCTGGTGCTGGCCATGGACGAACTGAACGACCGCCTGAGCGCCGCCTGGAGCCCGGTCAGCCACCTCAACGCGGTGTGCAACAGCCAGGAACTGCGCGAGGCCTACGAGTCCTGCCTGCCGGCCCTGAGCGCCTATTCCACCGAACTGGGCCAGAACCGCGCCCTGTTCGACGCCTATCAGGCCCTGGCCAACAGCCCTGAGGCTGCGAGCTTCGATGTGGCGCAGAAGACCATCATCGAGCACGCCCTGCGCGATTTCCGCCTGTCGGGCATCGACCTGCCGGCCGACCAGCAGCAGCGCTACGCCGAAGTGCAGAGCACGCTCAGCGAGCTAGGCAGCCGCTTCTCCAACCAGCTGCTCGACGCCACCCAGGCCTGGACCAAGCACGTCACCGACGAAGCCGCGCTGGCCGGCCTGACCGACTCGGCCAAGGCGCAGATGGCTGCCGCCGCCCAGGCCAAAGGCCTCGATGGCTGGCTGATCACCCTCGAATTCCCCAGCTACTACGCGGTGATGACCTACGCCAGCGACCGCGCCCTGCGCGAAGAGCTGTACGCCGCCTACTGCACCCGCGCCTCCGACCAGGGCCCGAATGCCGGCCAGTTCGACAACGGCCCGGTGATGGCGCAGATCCTCGACCTGCGCCAGGAACTGGCCAAGCTGCTGGGCTACCCGAATTTCGCCGAGCTGAGCCTGGCCACCAAGATGGCCGAGTCCAGCGATCAGGTGCTGAGCTTCCTGCGTGACCTGGCCAAGCGTTCCAAGCCGTTCGCCGAGCAGGACCTTGCCCAGCTCAAGGCCTACGCCGCCGAGCAGGGCACCCCGGAACTGGCCAGCTGGGACGCTGGCTACTTCGGCGAGAAGCTGCGCGAGCAGCGCTACAGCGTGTCCCAGGAAGCCCTGCGCGCCTACTTCCCGATCGACAAGGTGCTGACCGGCCTGTTCGCCATCGTCCAGCGCCTGTACGGCATCGAAATCGCCGAGCTCAAGGGCTTCGACGCCTGGCACCCGGATGTGCGCCTGTTCGAGATCAAGGAAAACGGCCAGCACGTCGGCCGCTTCTTCTTCGACCTCTACGCCCGTGCCAACAAGCGCGGCGGTGCCTGGATGGACGGCGCCCGCGACCGTCGCCGTACCGCGGCCGGCAGCCTGCAGAGCCCGGTGGCCAACCTGGTGTGCAACTTCACCCCGGCCGCGCCCGGCAAGCCTGCGCTGCTGACCCACGATGAAGTCACCACGCTGTTCCACGAGTTCGGCCACGGCCTGCACCACCTGCTGACCCGCATCGAGCATGCCGGTGTGTCCGGCATCAACGGTGTGGCCTGGGACGCGGTGGAGCTGCCGAGCCAGTTCATGGAGAACTGGTGCTGGGAGCCGGAAGGCCTGGCGCTGATCTCTGGTCACTATGAGTCCGGCGAGCCACTGCCCCAGGACCTGCTGGACAAGATGCTGGCGGCGAAGAACTTCCAGTCCGGCATGATGATGGTGCGCCAGCTGGAGTTCTCGCTGTTCGACTTCGAACTGCACGCCACCCACGGTGACGGCCGCAGCGTGCTGCAGGTGCTCGAGGGCGTGCGCGACGAAGTCACGGTGATGCGCCCACCGGCGTACAACCGCTTCCCCAACAGCTTCGCGCACATCTTCGCCGGCGGTTACGCGGCGGGCTACTACAGCTACAAATGGGCCGAAGTGCTGTCGGCCGACGCCTTCTCGCGCTTTGAAGAGGAAGGCGTGCTCAATGCCGAGACCGGCCGCGCGTTCCGCGAGGCGATCCTGGCCCGGGGCGGTTCCCGCGAGCCGATGGTGCTGTTCGTCGACTTCCGTGGCCGTGAGCCTTCCATCGATGCATTGCTGCGCCACTGCGGCCTGAGCGAGGACGCAGCGGCATGAGTGAGGTAGCCGTGAGCAAGACCAAGCGACGCTTTATCGCCGGGGCCGTGTGCCCGGCGTGCAGCGAGATGGACAAGCTGATGATGTGGAGCGAAGACGATGTGCCGCACCGCGAGTGCATGGCCTGCGGGTTCACCGATACGTTGAATGAGCAAGGGCTGTCGGTGCCCAAGGAGCTCGGTACGCGGGTCAACCAGCTGGCGCCGAAGGCGGCGCCGGTGAAAGTGCAGGTGCAGACGGTGCAGTTCTTCCCCAACCCGAAGCTGAAGAAGCCGCAGGACTGAAGTCTAATCGCGGGGCAAGCCCGCTCCCACGATCTGATCCCTGGGCTGCCCCCAAAGCAGTTGGACACCAAGCCAAATCTTTGGGGTAGACCACAGCGTGGGAGCGGGCTTGCCCCGCGATGATCGGTTGTAGCTATCCTGCCGAGCTCGGATTACTGTATGCGCATACAGTAATTCGGGTTTTTCATCATGAAGCCAACCCCCCTCCGTGGCCGCGGCACCACCGCCAATCCCCACAACCGCTTCGCCCCCAACCACTCGGTGGCCGAGGACGACGGTTGGTACCAGGAAGTCCCGCTCACCCAGGGCACCGAGGTGCGGATCGAGCTGGCCAAGACCATCATTGCCCGCAACACCTCCCCCGACCTGCCCTTCGACCGCTCCATCAACCCCTACCGTGGCTGCGAGCACGGCTGCATCTACTGCTACGCCCGCCCCAGCCACGCCTACTGGGACCTCTCCCCCGGCCTGGACTTCGAAACCAAGCTGATCGCCAAGACCAACGCCGCCGAGGTGCTCGAACAGCAACTGAGCAAACCGGGCTACGTCTGCGCGCCGATCAACCTGGGCTCCAACACCGACCCCTACCAGCCCATCGAACGTGAGCAGCAACTCACCCGGCGGCTGCTGGAGGTGCTGCTGCGCTACCGCCATCCGGTGACCATCGTCACCAAGGGCTCGCTGATCCTGCGCGATCTCGACTTGATCAGCGAACTGGCCAGCCAGCGCCTGGCGCGGGTGATGATCAGCCTCACCACCCTCGACGATGAGCTCAAGCGCACGCTGGAGCCCCGTGCCGCCGCGCCGAAAGCGCGTTTGCGCGCGATTCGGGTCTTGCGCGAGGCTGGGGTGCCGGTGGGTGTGCTGTGTTCGCCGATGATCCCGATGATCAACGACAGTGAGCTGGAGCGCCTGCTGGAAGCGGCGAAGGAAGCCGGTGCCCAGAGCGCGGCGTACATGATGCTGCGCCTGCCGCTGGAGGTGGCGCCGCTGTTCGAGCAGTGGCTGCGAGATCACTACCCGCAACGCTCCGAGCATGTGCTGAGTCTGATCCGCCAGAGCCGGGGTGGCGAGCTGTACGACAGCCGGTTTGGCGCGCGGATGCGTGGTGAAGGTGTGTTCGCCGAACTGCTGGCGCAACGGTTTCGCAAGGCGGCCAGGCGTCTGGGGTTCGAGGGGCGGGAGGAGCTTGCGTTGGATTGCACGGCATTCTGCCCGCCGGGCGGGCAGATGGCGTTGTTCTGAATGCGTCTGTAGGAGCGGCTTCAGCCGCGAACACCGGCAAAGCCGGTGCCAGCCATCGCGTCGCCTGCTTCGCGGCTGAAGCCGCTCCCACAAGGTCTGCGTCATCCCCTGCAACGCTACCCCCAGCGTCGCTAATGCCAGGCATCAAAATCATTCGTGGGTATTGGCAACTGATGCTTTTTTGCTATTATCCAGATCCCGCCGAAAACCTCTGGAACGCCCGTTCTAGAGCCGCCCAAATTAAGTTTCAGTTAAGTTTTCCCCGCTAGCGTAGGAATCCAGTCCACAGCGACTGTGATCATTTGCCTGTGCGTGTCATCTAAATCCCCGCATAGCCATAATCTTTCCCCGGTAACATGGAACTTACCTTCAAACCGTCAAGAGGATGAATCATGCCCGTCAAGGACCCATCCAAGGTTGTCCCGGCCGCACCCGCTGAAAGCGCCGATGCCGCCCTGAAGCATATCGTCGACGGCTTCCTGCGGTTCCACACCGAGGTCTTCCCCGAGCAGCAAGAGCTGTTCAAGAAGCTGGCCACCGCGCAAAAGCCCCGCGCCATGTTCATCACCTGTGCCGACTCGCGCATCGTCCCCGAGCTGATCACCCAGAGCTCGCCGGGCGACCTGTTCGTCACCCGTAACGTCGGCAACGTGGTGCCGCCGTACGGCCAGATGAACGGTGGCGTTTCCAGCGCCATCGAATACGCGGTGCTGGCGCTGGGCGTGCACCACATCATCGTCTGCGGCCACTCTGACTGTGGCGCCATGCGCGCGGTGCTCAACCCGCACTCGCTGGACAAGATGCCGACGGTCGCGGCCTGGCTGCGCCACGCCGAGGTGGCGCGTACCGTGGTCGAAGACAACTGCTCCTGCGGCACCCCGCACGAAAGCATGCAACTGGTGACCAAGGAAAACGTCATCGCCCAGCTGCACCACCTGCGCACCCACCCATCGGTGGCCTCGCGCCTGGCTGCGGGCCAGCTGCACATCCATGGCTGGCTGTACGACATCGAGACCAGCCAGATCGAAGCCTACGATGCCGCCAGCGACCGTTTCCTGCCGCTGACCGCAGGCGAGCCGATTCCTTCCGCTACTCCGAGAGGCCGCTACTAAGCGACCCGACCACGCTGAACGAACCTTGATAGCCGGCTGCACCCCACGGGTGCGGCGCGGCCTTCGCCTGCCTTGAATTCCCCCGAACGTCTTGCCGGCAAACCCGCTGGCGGCCCGCGCCTGCGCGCGATTCGGGGTTCCCAGTGCTCGCGGCCAGAGGAATGGCCGTGAATCGATAAAGGAGCGTCATGGTGAACACGACACAGATCAAAGCGGCATTGCCGCGTGAGTTGCTGGCTTCGGTGGTGGTGTTCCTGGTGGCCCTGCCGCTGTGCATGGGCATTGCCATCGCCTCTGGCTTGCCGCCGTCCAAGGGCCTGATCACCGGGATCATCGGCGGCATCGTGGTTGGCTTTATCGCCGGCTCACCGCTGCAGGTCAGCGGGCCCGCCGCCGGCCTGGCGGTGCTGGTGTTCGAGCTGGTGCGCCAGCATGGCGTGGCCATGCTTGGGCCGATCCTGCTGCTGGCCGGCCTGCTGCAGCTGCTGGCCGGGCGTTTGCGCCTGGGCTGCTGGTTCCGGGTCACGGCGCCGGCGGTGGTGTACGGCATGCTCGCCGGTATCGGCGTGCTGATTGTGCTGTCCCAGGTGCATGTGATGTTCGACGCGGCGCCCCAGCCGTCGGGTGTGGATAACCTGCTGGGCTTCCCGGCCACGCTGGCTGCGGCGCTGCCACTGGAAAGCGCGGGCAATGGCTGGCAGGCCGGCGCACTGGGCCTGGGCACCATCGCCATCATGTGGGGCTGGGAACGCATGCGCCCGCAACGCCTGCGCTTCATTCCCGGCGCATTGCTCGGGGTGGCGGCGATGACCGCCATCAGCTTGTGGCTGGCGCTGCCGGTCAACCGGGTGCAGGTGCCGGCGGACTTGTCCGAAGCCATCGACTGGCTGCGCCCGGACGACCTGCTCAAGTTGGCCGACCCTACCCTGCTGGTGGCGGCCTTCGCCCTGGCCTTCATCGCAAGTGCCGAAACGCTGCTTTCGGCTGCGGCGGTGGACCGTATGCACAGTGGCCAGCGCTCGGACTTCGACCGTGAACTGTCGGCGCAAGGGGTCGGCAACATGCTCTGCGGTGTGCTCGGTGCGCTGCCGATGACCGGGGTGATCGTGCGCAGTTCGGCCAACGTGCAGGCCGGCGCGCAAACCCGCGCTTCGGCGATCCTGCATGGGCTGTGGTTGCTGGCATTCGTCGTCGCCTTGAGCAGCGTGCTGCAGCAGATCCCGGTGGCCAGCCTGGCCGGTGTGCTGGTGTACACCGGCGTGAAGCTGGTGGATTTCAAGGCGTTCCGCGGGTTGAGCCGTTATGGGCGGATGCCGATGTTCACCTATGCCGCGACGGCACTGGCGATCGTTTTCACCGACCTGCTCACTGGTGTGCTGCTGGGCTTTGCGCTCACACTGCTGAAGCTGGCGCTGAAGGCGGCGCGGTTGAAGATCAACCTGGTGGCGCTGGCCAAACCCGGGCATATGGAGCTGCGCCTGAGCGGGGCGGCGACCTTTCTGAAGGTGCCGGCGTTGACCCAGGTGCTCGGCACGGTACCGGAAGGGACCACGCTGCATGTGCCGTTGGGTAACCTGAGCTATATCGACCATTCATGCCTGGAGCTGCTGGAGGATTGGGGGCGCAGCAGTGCGGCCAAGGGCACGCGGCTGGTGCTGGAGCAGCGGCGGTTGAAGCGGCGAGTTGAAGGGCGCTTGCGGACTACGGCGGGGGTTGGGGTTTAACAGCATCGCGGGGCAAGTCGCATCGGCGCACCGCCGCTCCCACGCAATAGCATGTGGGAGCGGCGGTGCGCCGATGCGACTTGCCCCGCGATGGCTTCAACTCAGGCCGATTGGCCCAGCTCCACACCCAACTGGCGCGACAGGCACGGCCAGCGCTTCCAGGCCTCCCCGGTCTCAGGGCTCGACAGCTTGTCGCGATAGCGCTCCACCGATTCCACGGCAAAGCTCTCTTCGTTGAGCATTTCATCCACCGAATGGTGCACCACCTCATCCAGCTGGTTGGCAAAGGTCTCGCCAATCAGTTGATGGGCGATCACGTTGGCCACCGTGGTATCCACCGGAATCAGCGGCTGCTGGAAATGGCGGATATACAGGTCGTTGACCTCCTCCACCAGACGGTGCGCCAGGTAGGCCTCGTCCAGCAGGCAGTCGAGGCCGACATGCCCGGCCATCACGCTGGGTGGCTGCAGGAAGTAGGCTTCGGCGATTTTCAGCACCGGTTTGATCTGCGACTCGATGCCGGCCTCGCGGGCCACGCTGTGTGCGGCCTCGAGCAGCTCCGGCACTTCGTTGATATAGGCGCCGACGAAGCGCGCCAGGGTACCCTGGGCATCCTGCTCGGGTAGTTGGATCGAAGGATGCAAGTGCGGCAATTGCTGCTCGAGACGGGTTTTCAGCTGGCCTGTGCGGCTCTCATGTTGATGGGCATTTTCAATCTGCTCGCGTACAGCAGCGATGTTCATGACAACTCCAGGGACAAGGCGTTACAAACGGAAGACACTAAGTTAGCTCGCTTACGAGATTGGCTAAGACGCATTTGTTATATCACTGAGACACGTGTAGGAAATTGGCTATATCAATATGCCATCATTGTGCCCCGGCCCAGCATTCATGCGGCTTTCAGCGCAAACGTTTGGTTTGGTGAAAGTCATTTCATGGCGTTCATTGCGCACCATTGGTCGCTGTCTATACTCCCGATGAAACGTGATTCGTTGATGAGGCCCGACTGCCTTTAGCAGGGGGCTCGGTCGTCGAAGTCAGCAGTCTTGACCGCCGTACCCTTCTTTGTCGTAGCAGGTCGTCCACGCCTCCGGGACTACAAGAACGATAAGGGGAACCCGCAATGATGCGACATCCACATGTCTGGATGGGCCTCCTGCTGTGGTCGGTGTTTGGTCAGGCACAGGCTGCATGGACCGTGAACATGGCGCCCGGGGCGACGGAAGTCTCCCACGCCGTCTTCGACCTGCACATGACCATCTTCTGGATCTGCGTGATCATCGGCATCGTGGTGTTCGGCGCGATGTTCTGGTCGATGGTCATTCACCGGCGCTCCACCGGCCAGCAGCCCGCGCATTTCCACGAGCACACCTGGGTGGAAATCCTCTGGACGGTCGTTCCCTTCCTTATCCTGGTGGCCATGGCCATCCCGGCCACCAAGACTTTGATCGACATCTACGACGCCACCGACTCGGACATCGATATCCAGGTCACCGGCTACCAGTGGAAGTGGCACTACAAGTACCTGGGCCAGGACGTCGAGTTCTTCAGCAACCTGGCCACCCCCGCCGACCAGATCCACAACAAGGCGCCCAAGGACGAGCACTACCTGCTCGAAGTCGACCAGCCGCTGGTGCTGCCGGTAGGGGCCAAGGTGCGTTTCCTGGTGACTGCCGCCGATGTCATCCACTCCTGGTGGGTGCCGGCCTTCGCGGTCAAGCGCGACGCCATCCCCGGGTTCGTCAACGAGGCCTGGACGCGTATCGAGAAGCCCGGCATCTACCGCGGCCAGTGCACCGAACTGTGCGGCAAGGACCACGGCTTCATGCCGGTGGTGGTCGAGGTGAAATCCAAGGCCGACTACGACACCTGGCTCGCTGAGCGCAAGGCCGAGGCGGCCAAGCTCAAGGAGCTGACCAGCAAGGAATGGACCCTCGAAGAGCTGGTGGCGCGCGGCGACAAGGTCTACCACACCACCTGCGTGGCCTGTCACCAGGCCGAGGGCCAGGGCCTGCCGCCGATGTTCCCGGCGCTCAAAGGCTCGAAGATCGCCACCGGGCCCAAGGAAGGCCACCTGAGCATCGTCTTCCACGGCAAGCCCGGCACCGCCATGGCGGCGTTCGGCAAGCAACTCTCGGAAGTCGATATCGCCGCGGTGGTCACCTACGAGCGCAACGCCTGGGGCAACAACAAGGGCGACATGGTCACACCGAAGGACGTGCTGGCGCTCAAGCAGGCCGAAGCGCAATGAACCGGTGCCAGATGGCAGGAGACAGGACATGAGTGCAGTGATCGACGACCACGCCCACGGCCATGACCACGCCCACGGCCCGGCCAAGGGCCTGATGCGCTGGGTGCTGACCACCAACCACAAGGACATCGGCACGATGTACCTGTGGTTCGCCTTCACCATGTTCCTGCTCGGCGGCTCGTTCGCCATGGTGATCCGCGCCGAGCTGTTCCAGCCGGGCCTGCAGATCGTCGAGCCGGCCTTCTTCAACCAGATGACCACCATGCACGGGCTGATCATGGTGTTCGGCGCGGTGATGCCGGCCTTCGTCGGCCTGGCCAACTGGATGATCCCGCTGATGATCGGCGCGCCCGACATGGCCCTGCCGCGGATGAACAACTTCAGCTTCTGGCTGCTGCCGGCGGCCTTCCTGCTGCTGGTCTCGACCCTGTTCAGCCCCGGCGGCGGGCCGAACTTCGGCTGGACCTTCTACGCCCCGCTTTCCACCACCTACGCCCCGGCCAGCGTGACCTTCTTCATCTTCGCCATCCACTTGATGGGCATCAGCTCGATCATGGGCGCGATCAACGTGATCGCCACCATCCTCAACCTGCGTGCCCCAGGCATGACCCTGATGAAGATGCCGCTGTTCGTCTGGACCTGGCTGATCACTGCGTTCCTGCTGATCGCGGTGATGCCGGTGCTGGCCGGCGTGGTGACCATGATGCTGATGGACATCCACTTCGGCACCAGCTTCTTCAGCGCCGCCGGTGGCGGCGACCCGGTGCTGTTCCAGCACGTGTTCTGGTTCTTCGGCCACCCCGAGGTGTACATCATGATCCTGCCGGCGTTCGGCGCGGTCAGCTCGATCATCCCGGCGTTCTCGCGCAAGCCGCTGTTCGGCTACACCTCGATGGTCTACGCCACCGGGGCGATCGCCTTCCTGTCGTTCATCGTCTGGGCCCACCACATGTTCGTGGTCGGCATCCCGGTGGTGGGCGAGCTGTTCTTCATGTACGCGACCATGCTGATCGCCGTGCCCACCGGGGTAAAGGTGTTCAACTGGGTCAGCACCATGTGGGAAGGCTCGCTGACCTTCGAGACGCCGATGCTGTTCGCCATCGCCTTCGTCATCCTGTTCACCATCGGCGGGTTCTCCGGGCTGATGCTGGCCATCGCACCGGCGGACTTCCAGTACCACGACACCTACTTCGTGGTGGCGCACTTCCACTACGTGCTGGTGCCCGGGGCGATCTTCGGGATCTTTGCCTCGGCCTACTACTGGCTGCCGAAGTGGACCGGGCACATGTACGACGAGACCTTGGGCAAGCTGCACTTCTGGCTGTCGTTCATCGGCATGAACATGGCCTTCTTCCCTATGCACTTCGTCGGCCTGGCCGGCATGCCCCGGCGGATCCCCGACTACAACCTGCAGTTCGCCGACTTCAATATGGTCTCGTCGGTCGGTGCGTTCATGTTCGGCGCCACGCAGATCTTCTTCCTGTTCATCGTCATCAAGTGCATCCGTGGCGGCGCACCGGCACCGGCCAAGCCGTGGGACGGTGCCGAGGGGCTGGAGTGGTCGATACCGTCGCCGGCGCCTTACCACACCTTCCAGACTCCACCGGAAGTGAAGTAGGAGCGCGCCCATGGACGGCCTGTCGCTGCGCCGCCTGGTCACCCGCCTGGTCATGCTGACCGTGGTGATGTTCGCCTTCGGCTTTGCCCTGGTGCCGATCTACGACGTGATGTGCAAGGCCTTCGGCATCAACGGCAAGACCGGCGGGCAGTACGAGGGTAGCCAGGTCAGCGACCCGACCCGTTCGGTGCGAGTGCAGTTCATGTCGACCAACGCGGGCGACATGAGCTGGGAGTTCCACTCCAGCGCCGACCAGATCGAGGTCAACCCGGGCGCGGTGAACCAGATGATCTTCATTGCCCGCAACCCGACCAAGCACCCGATGAGCGCCCAGGCCATCCCCAGCATCACCCCGGCCGAGGCGGCGGCGTATTTCCACAAGACCGAATGCTTCTGCTTTACCCAGCAGGTGCTGCAGCCGGGTGAACGCATCGAGATGCCGGTGCGCTTCATCGTCGACCGCGACCTGCCGGATTCGGTGAAACACCTGACCCTGGCCTACACCTTGTTCGACATCACCGCTCGCCACCCCCCGGTCGCCCAAGTCGCGACCGAGGGCGCCCGTTGAGGGAAGGAGATACGTCATGGCAAGCCACGAGCATTACTACGTACCGGCGCAGAGCAAGTGGCCGATCATCGCCACGATCGGCATGTTCATCACGGTGTTCGGCCTGGGCACCTGGTTCAACGACCTGAAGGCCGGCCACCCGGAATCCCATGGGCCGCTGATCTTCTTCGTTGGTGCGTTGTTTTTGGCCTACATGCTGTTCGGCTGGTTCGGCGCGGTGGTCAAGGAGAGCCATGCCGGGTTGTACAGCGCGCAGATGGACCGCTCGTTCCGCTGGGGCATGAGCTGGTTCATCTTCTCTGAAGTGATGTTCTTCCTGGCCTTCTTCGGCGCGCTGTTCTACGTGCGCGTGCTGGCCGGGCCGTGGCTGGGGGGTGAAGGGGCCAAGGGCGTGGCGCACATGCTCTGGCCCAGTTTCGAGTTCGCCTGGCCGCTGCTGCACACGCCAGACCCGAAGCTGTTCCCGCCGCCTAAAGAAGTCATCGACCCGTGGCACCTGCCGCTGATCAACACCATCCTGCTGGTGAGCTCCAGCGTGACCATCACCCTTGCCCACCATGCCCTGCGCCGCGATCACCGTGGGCCGCTGAAATTCTGGATGGCGCTGACCATTGTCCTGGGCATCAGCTTTATCACGTTGCAGGCCTATGAGTACCACGAGGCCTATACCAAGCTGGGGCTGACGCTGGGGTCGGGGATCTATGGCGCGACGTTCTTCATGCTGACCGGCTTCCACGGTGCGCACGTGACCTTGGGCACGATCATCCTGATCGTGATGTTCGTGCGCATTCTGCGCGGGCACTTCAACCCGGAGAAACACTTCGGCTTCGAGGCGGCCAGCTGGTACTGGCACTTCGTCGATGTGGTGTGGGTGGGGTTGTTCATCTTTGTGTATGTGCTTTAAGGCAAGCGACACATGACCCTGTGGGAGCGGGTTTACCCGCGAATGCGATGGTGGATTTGACACCGTATTCGCGGGTAAACCCGCTCCCACAGGGATCCAGGTGATGTCAAAACGGCGCGTGTGACACCAACTGCCCACTGATGAAACCCCAGGCCACCAGCCCGACAGTCAGGGCCGCCAGGGTGACACGCACGGTGAGGGCTTTGAGCAGCCGGGTCGACTGGTCGTCGTCCTTGACCAGGAACACCAGGCCACTGAACAGGCTGGCGACGGTGGCCAGCAGCATCAGGACTATCGCGGCCTTGAGCATGACGAGACTCCGGGGGGATGCGGTGATGAGTGCAAGTATAGCGTTCGACCTTGCGGGGCCACGGTGAGGCCGTTTCGCCCCGGCTGGATCCCGACCCTGGTGGTGCTCGCGCTGCTGCCTGGGCTTGTCGCGCTTGGCTTCTGGCAACTGGGCCGGGCCGACGACAAACGCGCGCTGGTGGACAGCTACGCCGAACGCCAGGTGGAGGCACCACTGGCCGCCGCCCAGCTTGCCCAGTTGCCCGACCCTGCCTTCTTCCGTGTGCACCTTTATGGCCGTTTCGACCCCCGCCACAGCCTGCTGCTGGACAACCAGATGCGCGACGGCCAAGCCGGCGTAGAGCTGCTGCAACCCTTCCACGACCAGGCCAGCGGCCAGTGGCTGCTGGTCAATCGCGGCTGGTTGCCCTGGCCCGATCGGCGGGTGCCGGTGCAGTTCGTTACACCCGATCAACCCCTGGCGCTGGATGCCTCGGTCTATGTGGCACCCGGCAAGACCTTCCAGTTGCACCCCGACCCCGCCGGCGGCCAGTGGCCGCATTTGCTGACCGCCGTCGACCCGGCCGGGCTCTGGCAACTGCTGGGTCGCGAAGGTTTCGCCCACGAGCTACGCCTGGAGCCTGGCCCGGCCAGCTACCGGCTGGGCTGGCCGGTGGTCGCCATGGGCCCGGAAAAGCACCTGGGCTATGCCGTGCAGTGGTTCGCCCTGGCCACCACGCTGGTGCTGCTTTACCTGTATTTCGGCTGGCACAACCACAACAAGGAGAACCGCCATGGCCGCCGCCACGAGTCCACTGAACGTGCCTGAAGGACGCAAGGCCCGCGGGCGCTTGCAGCTGCTGTTGATCCTGTTCGTCGTGCTGGGGCCGATGATTCTCGCCACCTGCATGTACAAACTGCAGTTCTGGGTGCCGGAGGGGCGCAGCTTCCATGGGGTGATGATCGGCAATGGCCAGAGCCGCGCCGACATTGGCATCGATGCCCAGGACCAGCGCTGGCAGCTGTTGGTCAGCGCCCCGCAAGCCTGCGCCGAGGACTGCCGGCAGCTGGTGTACCTGGCGCGGCAGATCCAGGTGGGCCTGGGCCGCGACGCCAGCCGCGCCAGCCATGCCCTGGCCGCCGCGCAGGCGCTCGATGCGGATTACCAGGCTGTGCTCGGCCGTGAATACCCGCAGCTGCAACGCTACCCGCTGGATAGCCAGCGCTACCTGCAGCAGGTCGGCGAGCCAGGCCCGCAGCTGTGGATCGTCGACCCCCACGGCAACCTGGTGCTGCGCTACGACGCCAAGGTCAACGGCAAGAAAGTGCTGGACGACCTGCGCCACCTGCTCAAGCTGTCCAACATTGGCTAGGAGCCTGCCATGGCCAGACCTGGATTTCGCCTTGCCGTGTTCGCCACCCTGCTGGCGTTGTTGGTGGTGTTGCTCGGCGCCTACACCCGGCTGACCCACGCCGGCCTCGGTTGCCCCGACTGGCCGGGTTGTTACGGCTTCATCGGCGTGCCCAAGAGCGAGGCGCAGCTGGCCCATGCCGAACTGCACTTCCCCGAGCACCCGGTGGAAGAGGCCAAGGGCTGGGCCGAGATGACCCACCGTTACTTCGCCGGCAGCCTGGCGCTGGTGATCGCGCTGCTCGCCTTCCAGGCCGTGCGCCGGCATGCCCGGGATGGCCAGCCCTATCGCTTGCCGGTCTTTCTGCTGGGCGTCGTGCTGGCCCAGGCGGCCTTCGGCATGTGGACGGTGACACTCAAGCTGTGGCCGCAGGTGGTCACCGCGCACCTGCTCGGCGGGTTCACCACCCTGAGCCTGCTTTTCCTGCTGTCCCTGCGTCTATCCCGGGCCTTTGCGCCACTTCCCAAATTGCCTTTGAGCCTGCGCCGGATAGCGGCCTTGGCCTTGCTGGTGGTGATCGGCCAGATCGCCCTGGGGGGCTGGGTGAGTGCCAACTATGCGGCGGTGGCCTGTATCGACCTGCCCACCTGCCACGGCCAGTGGTGGCCGGCGGCGGACTTCAGCAACGGCTTCCACCTTACCCAGCATGTCGGACCCAACTACCTGGGCGGGCAACTGGACAGCGATGCGCGCACGGCGATCCATATCAGCCATCGCCTGGGCGCGTTGCTGGTCACCGCGGTACTGCTGCTGCTCAGCTGGAAGCTTCAGCGCCATGGCCTGGGCGGCCTGGCGCGCCTGGTGTTGCTGGCCCTGGGGCTGCAATTGAGCCTGGGCATCAGCAACGTGCTGCTGCACCTGCCGCTGGCCGTGGCGGTGGCGCATAACGCCGGCGGTGCCCTGCTGCTGTTGAGCATGGTGCTGGTGAACTACCGCATCCGCGTGGCCGACAAGGTGCGCGTCGGCCAAGGTTGGCGCCTGACTCCGGTCACCGGCGTGGGCCTCACCCATCACATGAGGAACGATTCGTGGCGACGCTTCTGAGCGCTGAGCGACAGCGCGCCGGTTGGCGCGACTATCTGGAACTGACCAAGCCCAAGGTGGTGGTGCTGATGCTGATCACCTCGCTGGTGGGCATGTTCCTCGCCACCCGTGCCGGCGTGGCCTGGAGCGTGCTGCTGTTCGGCAACCTGGGCATCGCCCTGTGCGCGGGCGGCGCGGCGGTGGTCAACCATGTCGTGGACCGGCGCATCGACGCGCTGATGGCGCGGACCCACAAGCGCCCGCTGGCCCAGGGCCGGGTGGCGCCGCTGCCGGCGCTGTGCTTTGCTGCGCTGCTGGCAATGTCGGGGATGGGCTTGCTGCTGGCTTTCACCAATGCACTGACCGCCTGGCTGACCCTGGCCTCGCTGCTGGGCTATGCGGTGCTCTACACCGGCTTTCTCAAGCGTGCCACGCCGCAGAACATCGTGATCGGCGGCCTGGCCGGCGCAGCCCCGCCGCTGCTGGGCTGGGTGGCGGTCAGCGGGCATGTGAGTGCCGAACCGCTGTTGCTGGTGCTGATCATCTTCGCCTGGACCCCACCGCACTTCTGGGCCCTGGCCATTCACCGCAGGAGCGAGTACGAAAAAGCGGATATTCCGATGCTGCCGGTGACCCACGGCGAGCGTTACACGGCCTTGCATATCCTGCTGTACACCTTGATTTTGCTGGCCGTGAGCCTGCTGCCCTATGCCATCCACATGAGTGGGCCGCTGTATTTGGCCTGTGCCCTGGGGCTGGGCCTGCGCTTCCTGCACTGGGCCTGGGTGTTGTACCGTGGCACCCGGCCGCACGCGGCGATCAATACGTTCAAGTACTCTATCGGCTACCTGTTCGCCCTGTTCATCGCCCTGCTCGTTGACCACTACTTGTTGCTGAACCTATGACCCGAACCCAGAAAACCGTATTCATCCTTGTTGCCCTGGTCGCGCTGATCATGGGCCTGACCGTCAACAAGGTGCTCAGTGACCGGGGTCAGTTGAACCCCACTGAACTGATCGACGCCGGCATCATCCTGCTGCCGCAGAGCCGCACCGTGCCGGATGTGTCGATGACCGACCAGAATGGCCAGCCCGTTGCGCTGGACCAGCTCAAGGGCAAGTGGTCGCTGCTGTTCTTCGGCTACACCTACTGCCCGGACATCTGCCCGACCACCCTCGCCCAATTGCGCCAGGTGAAGAGCGAGCTGCCGAAAGAGGCGGTGGACCGTCTGCAGGTGGTGCTGGTGAGCGTCGACCCGAACCGCGACACGCCGAACCAGCTCAAGCAGTACCTGGGCTATTTCGACAAGGATTTCGTCGGGGTGGTGGGGACTATCGAGGGTACCCAGAAGCTGGCCAACGGCCTGAGCATTCCGTTCATTCCGGCCGATACCAGCAAGCCGGGCTACACCGTGGATCACAGCGGCAACCTGGCGGTCGTGGGGCCGGATGGGCGTCAGCGCGGGTTCATTCGTGCGCCGTTCAACAACCAGAAGCTGGTGGCGCAGTTGCCGGGGCTGGTCAAGCGGGATTGAGTGCTGCCCCAAAAAGCTTCGCGGGTAAACCCGCTCCCACAGGTCATTCGCATAACCTGTGGGAGCGGGTTTACCCGCGAAGGGCCCAGCGCGATAGGTCGGCTTAGAACGCCGGCACCACAGCGCCTTTGTACTTCTCGGTGATGAACTGCTTCACCTCAGGCGAGTGCAGTGCCGCAGCCAGTTTCTTCATGGCGTCGGAGTCTTTGTTGTCCGGGCGGGCAACCAGGATGTTCACGTATGGCGAGTCGCTGCCTTCGATGGCCAGCGCGTCCTTTTCAGGGTTGAGCTTGGCTTCCAGCGCGTAGTTGGTGTTGATCAGCGCCGCATCGACCTGGGTCAGCACGCGCGGAATGGTGGCCGCTTCCAGCTCACGGAATTTCAGGCCCTTGTCGTTGCCGGTGATGTCTTTCACGGTCGACAGGATGTTCTTGTTGTCCTTGAGCTTGATCACGCCGGCCTTGTCCAGCAGCAGCAGGGCGCGGCCGCCGTTGGTGGCGTCGTTGGGGATGACCACGGTGGCGCCGGAGGCCAGCTCGTCGAGCTTCTTGACCTTGGCCGAGTACACGCCCAGCGGCTCGATGTGCACACCGGCGACGCTGACCAGGTCGGTCTTCTTGGCCTTGTTGAACTCATCCAGGTACGGCTGGTGCTGGAAGAAGTTGGCGTCCAGGCGCTTTTCGGCCACCTGCACGTTCGGCTGGATGTAGTCGGTGAATTCCTTGACCTTCAGCTCCACGCCCTCTTTCGCCAGTTGCGGTTTGACGAAGTTGAGGATTTCGGCGTGCGGCACCGGGGTGGCGGCGACGGTCAGGGTTTCGGCGTGGGCCGAGAAGGCCGCGACGGCGGCGACAACAGCAAGCAGCTTCTTCATTGATCACTCCTTGTGAGGGCCGCGACGGCCCCCGAACGGGTCGGCCGGGCCGACCCCATTGGGGTTACTTACGGGAAAAATGCACGACCAGTTTGTCGCCGATCATCTGCAGGACTTGAACCAGGATGACCAGCAGCACCACGGTGACGATCATCACGTCGGTCTGGAAACGCTGGTAGCCGAAGCGGATCGACAGGTCACCCAGGCCGCCGGCGCCAACCACACCGGCCATGGCGGTGTAGGACACCAGGGTGATGGCGGTGACGGTGGTGGCGGCGATGATGCCCGGCATGGCTTCAGGCAGCACTGCCTTGAAGATGATCTGGCGGGTGGTGGCGCCCATCGACTGGGTCGCTTCGATGATGCCGCGGTCCACTTCGCGCAGCGCGGTTTCCACCAGGCGTGCGAAGAATGGCGTGGTGCCAACCACCAGCGGCGGGATGGCCCCGGCGACGCCCAGCGAGGTGCCGGTGATCAGCACCGTGGCGGGGATCATCACGATCAGCAGGATGATGAACGGCAGCGAGCGCACGATGTTGACGATGGTCGCCATCACCGCATAGATCTGCTTGTGCTCGAACATCTGCCGCGGCCCGAACAGGAACAGCAGCACGCCCAGAGGCAAGCCCAGTAGCACGGTAAAGAGCAGCGAGGTGAACAGCATGATCAGGGTGTCGCCGGTGGCCAGCCAGATTTCGGCCCAGTCGACGTTGGCGAAGAAATTCAGGGCGTCCATCAACGCAGTACCTCCATATGTACGTCAGCTGCAGTGAAGCGGGCGAATGCCGCGTCCATGTCCCCACCGATCAGGGCGAGGGTCAGCTGGCCATAGGGGATGTCCTTGATGCGGTCGATGCGCCCGGCAAGGATGCTGTAGTCGACCCCGGTTTCGCGGGCCACGGTGCCCAGCAGCGGCGCGTAGGTGGCATCGCCCTGGAAGGTAAGGCGCACGATGCGCCCCGGCACATGGGCGAAGTCGTCGCGCTGGTCGTTCTCGTCGATCTGCTCGTCTTCCTGGACAAAGCGCTTGGTGGTGGCGTGCTGCGGGTGCAGGAACACCTCGGCCACCGGGCCGTGCTCGACGATCTGCCCGGCGTCCATCACCGCCACGCGGTCGCAGACCCGGCGGATCACGTCCATCTCGTGGGTGATCAGTACGATGGTCAGCTTGAGCTCGCGGTTGATCTCGGCCAGCAGTTGCAGCACCGAGGCGGTGGTTTGCGGGTCGAGGGCACTGGTGGCCTCGTCGCACAGCAGGATCTTGGGGTTGGTGGACAGGGCGCGGGCAATGCCGACGCGCTGCTTTTGCCCGCCCGACAGCTGTGCCGGGTACTTCTTCGCGTGTTCCGAAAGGCCGACGCGGGCCAGCAGCTCGCTGACGCGCTTGTCGATCGCCGCGCGGGGCAGCTCGCCCGCTAGCACCAGCGGCAGGGCGACGTTGTCGGCGACGGTCTTGGAGGCCAGCAGGTTGAAGTGCTGGAAGATCATCCCGACCTGCTGGCGGAAGCGGCGCAGCTGGTCGGCGTCGAAGGCGGTGACGTCTTCACCGTCGACGATGATCTTGCCGCCGCTGGGCGCTTCGAGGCGGTTGATCAGGCGCAGCATGGTGCTTTTACCGGCACCGGAATGGCCGATCAGGCCGAACACCTGGCCATCTTCGATGGTCAGGCTGGTCGGGTTCAGGGCCGGGATATCCCTACCGGCGACGCGGTAGGTCTTGTGGACGTTTTGAAACTCGATCACTGAGCGAACCTTGTGGGGCGCATGGAATTTGGGTCAGCGGTTGGCTGGGGTCGCGCATTTTAGCCTTTTCCCATAGGCGTTCTTAGCATTTATTTGTGAGCTGTCCAATCCGTTGGGCATAACGCGACAACCGGTAATCCTGATTGAACGCTCGCCAAGGCCTCCCAGTCACTACTTGAACAAGCCCGTACGGGCAGCCTGATGACTGATGAGGAGAGCCGAACATGGCCAGCAAGAAAGCGCCACAGCCACGGCAAAGCCAGGTGGCGGGCACCGATACCCCCGACCGGGCCAATACCAATGCCAAGTTGCAGAGCCTGGAAACGTTTCGCAGTGATGCCACAGGGCAGGCGCTGCGCACCAACCAGGGCGTCAAGGTCGCCGACAACCAGAATAGCCTCAAGGCTGGCGCGCGCGGGCCGTCGCTGCTTGAAGACTTCATCATGCGCGAGAAGATCACCCACTTCGATCATGAGCGCATCCCCGAACGAATCGTCCACGCGCGGGGCGTCGGCGCCCATGGCTACTTTCAAAGCTATGGCTGCCATGCCGAACTGACCAAGGCCGGCTTCCTGCAGGACCCGGAGAAGATCACCCCGGTGTTCGTGCGTTTTTCCACGGTGCAGGGGCCGCGCGGTTCGGGCGATACCGTGCGTGATGTGCGCGGCTTTGCGGTGAAGTTCTACACCGATGAAGGCAACTTCGACCTGGTTGGCAACAACATGCCGGTGTTCTTCATCCAGGATGCGATCAAGTTCCCCGACTTCGTGCACGCCGTGAAGCCCGAGCCGCACAACGAGATACCCACCGGCGGCTCGGCCCATGACACGTTCTGGGATTTCGTTTCGCTGGTGCCGGAGTCGGCGCACATGGTCATCTGGGCCATGTCCGACCGCGCCATCCCGCGTAGCTTGCGAATGATGGAAGGCTTTGGCGTGCACACTTTCCGCCTGGTCAATGCCGACGGCGTGGCCAGCTTCGTCAAATTCCACTGGAAGCCTCGCCAGGGCGTGCATTCGCTGCTGTGGGACGAGGCGCAGAAGCTGGCCGGCAAAGATGCCGATTACCATCGCCGCGACCTGTGGGAAGCCATCGAGACCGGTAATTGCCCCGAGTGGGAGCTGGGCGTGCAGGTCATTCCCGAGGCCGATGAACACAAGTTCGACTTCGACCTGCTCGACCCGACGAAGCTGATCCCTGAGGAGTTGGTGCCGGTGACCCCGCTGGGCAAGATGGTGCTCGATCGCAACCCGGACAACTTCTTTGCCGAGGTGGAGCAGGTTGCCTTTTGCCCTGGGCATATCGTGCCGGGCATCGATTTCAGCAACGACCCGTTGCTGCAGGGCCGGCTGTTCTCCTACACCGACACGCAGATCAGCCGCCTCGGTGGGCCGAATTTCCACGAAATTCCGATCAACCGGCCAATCGCGCCCAACCACAGCAGCCAGCGCGATGCCATGCACCGCATGACCCTCGACAAGGGCCGCGCCGCCTACGAGCCGAACAGCGTCGATGGTGGCTGGCCGAAAGAGACGCCGCCCGCTGCGCAGCAAGGTGGCTTCGAGAGCTATGAGGAGCGCATTGACGCGAACAAGATCCGCCAACGCAGCGCGTCATTCGCTGACCACTTCTCCCAGGCCCGGCTGTTCTTCCAGAGCATGAGCGCGAGCGAGCAGCAGCACATCATCAAGGCCTACAGCTTCGAGCTGGGCAAGGTGGAGCGTGAAGCGATTCGGGTGCGGGAGGTGAACGACATACTCGCCAACATCGATCTGAAGCTGGCAGCGGCGGTGGCAAGCAACCTCGGGCTGCCAGCGCCCAAGGCGGGGACGGTCAAGGTAAAAGCCAGCAAGCCCGCGCAGTCAAAGGCTTTGAGCCAGATGAACCAGCCGGGGAGCATCGGTATCAAGGGGCGCAAGGTCGCGGTGCTGGTGGCCAATGGCGTGGATGGCGCGAGCGTCGACAAGGTCGTCAAGGCCCTGGAGGCGCAGAGTGCCCGGCCCATGTTGCTGGGCCCGACTTCGGCGCCGGTAAAGACCACTGATGGCCAGCTGTTGCCGGTGGATGCTGCCATGGAGGGCATGCCGTCGGTGATGTTTGACGGGGTGTGGGTGCCGGCGGGCAAGGCTGCGCTTGAAGCGCTGCTGGGCAGCGGCGTGGCCAGGCATTTTCTGCTGGAGGCTTACAAGCACCTCAAGCCCATGGGGTTGGCCGTGGACGGCAAGCTGCTGTTGAGCACCTTGGGGTTGAAGGAGGATGCGGGGTTGTTGCTGGGGGATCAGCAGAAGGTATTCGAGCAGTTCTTCAAGGCTGTTGAAGGGCACCGGGTGTGGGGGCGGGAGGCGGCTGCCG
>NZ_VZZR01000013.1:0-22152 GCF_009650555.1 Pseudomonas sp. EMN2 | reverse complement strand
CGTCAGCAAGCTGCAGTGGTTCTACGATGACGCCGGCAACCTGACCCGCGAACATCAGCACTACCTGATGACCGGCGAGCCGATGGTTGCGGTATGGCAGCACGAATACGATGCCCTGAACCAGCGCATTGCCACGGTTCGCCCGGATGGCCACCGGGTCAGCTGGCTGACCTACGGCAGCGGCCATCTGCTGGGGATGACCCTCGACCAGCACGAGATGCTCGCCTACGAGCGCGACGACCTGCACCGCGAAGTGGTGCGCCATCAAGGCAACCACCTGATGCACACACAGCGCTGGGGCAAGACGGGGCTCCCCGAAGAGCAATGGCTCGGCAGCCATGACGGCAAGACCGCCCTGCTCAAGCGTCAGTATGAATACGACCCGGTGGGGCAGTTGACCGATATCCACGACAGCCATCGTGGCCAGCTGGCGTATCAATACGATCCCCTGGGGCGCTTGCCGCAGGCCAACAGCCGCCTCGGTGTTGAAACCTTTGCGTTCGACCCGGCGGGTAACCTGCTGGATGAAACCCAGCAACTCAACCGCCCGCTTGAGCAAGACGCCAGGCGCAACAAGGTGATGGACAACCAGTTGCGATCGTATGCCGGAAGTCATTTCAAGTACGACGGGCGCGGCAACCTGACCCATCGGTTGGCAGACGGTGTCCAGGCGCATTTTACCTGGGACCTGTTCGACCGTTTGGCCAGCTACAACGACGACAAGCTCAAGGTCGAGTACAGCTACGACGCGCTTGGCCGCCGCTTGCATAAACACTCCGTCGCGCACTATTGGAACAAGGCGGAGGCGGGCACCGGCTGGAACGAGATGCAACGTGCCAAGCGCCAGCGTGATCTCGGTTGCGGCTTCACCTTGTTCGGCTGGGATGGCGACACCCTGGCCTGGGAAAGCTCTCCACCACGGGATGAGGGCGACACTGGCCGCACCGTACATTACCTTTACGAACCCGGCAGTTTTGTACCGGTCGCCCAGGCTCTGCGCAACGGCCCGATCCTCCTGCACAAACAGCCAGACTGGAGCCTGCGCGAATACGATTTCGACCAAGACCCGCTGTGGCACACCGAGGTCAAAACGCAGGCCTTCGATGCCATTGCCTGGTACCACTGTGACCATCTGGGCACGCCGCAAGAACTCACCGATGAGCAGGGGGGCGTGGTCTGGAGTGCGAAGTACACGGCGTGGGGGGAAGTGCGTGAGGCGCGTACGGAGCGAGCCAGATTGCAGGGGGTGAGCAATCCGATTCGCTTTCAGGGGCAGTATCAAGACTCGGAAACGGCGCTGCACTACAACCGCTATCGCTATTACGAGCCGAAGATGGCGCGGTACGTCTCTAGGGACCCGATCGGGATGCAGGGTGGGCTGAACGTCTACAGCTATGTGAGTAACACGCCGGCTATGCGAGCGGATCCCCTAGGACTTTTTGGGATGGATATACCGGGGGCCGCGCAACGTGCTTCTTTGGGATCCTGGATGATGCAGAATGGCGAGTCTCCGGAGGAAATTTCCAAAGCGATGGCGCCTCCACCACCTGTGTCGGTGGCTACTTTTGAATGCAAGTCGGGGCTGACAGGAGCGTTAGGTATTGGCTTGTCCGGAAGCATTGCTGTCAACTCGCGTAATGGCATGGGAGCTACCGCTAGTTACCAGACGTCCACGATTGCCGCACGTGCTTCTGCAAGCTGTGGCTTGAGGATCGCAGACCCTAATGCAAAGCCGTTACCGGTCGCGCTAGGGGGAGCAGTGGGGTTAGGGCTTCTCAATATCGAGGCTACCCAGACTTCAACTTATCCTGAAATCTATATCGGCTTTGGGCCGGGTGTTGGTCCAGAAATAAAAGCACCCCTAAATCCTAGTTTAAATGTGGCTTATTGAGGCTTTTGTATGTGTGATGGAATTGATATCTCAAGGAAGTTAATATTTGCACTTTGCATGATTGTGCTTTTTCTGGCCATCGCATACATGGCTACTTATGCGAAAAAGGAGAAAATTGATTTCAATACGATCGACGGATTGTTTGAGGTATATCGGCGCGCGTTTGCGCGCGAGCATAAATTTCTATTCTGGGTAGTACTTATTGGAGTGTATGGGAATACGTTGGTTTTGCTTTTTTCATTTGGGCTTTATTACTGGGGGCTCTCTGAGGGGTGTGTCTTCAAGCTGAGCGGTAGATGGTCAAACCTGTAGGATTCCGGTGTATTACAGGTACTTTGGACTGATGACTTCGGCCGCGTACCCCTGTGGTAAACCGGGTGAGTGCCACAGGGCTTCGACTTCATTGCCTAGTACAACCTTGATCATCTGGGCACCTCAGGATCAAAGTTTAATCAGCAGGGATGTGTTATGTGTTTTTGGCTGAACAGTGTGATTCAAATGTTTTTTTGGGGCTCATTTTTACATTGTTTTTCACGGTTTTTTACGCGAATGTTTACTGCAAGAAAAACGGAATAAACATGAACACGTTTCCAGGTCTCCTTGAGATGTATCGTCGGGTTTTTAGGTTTGAGAACAAAAGGCTTTCCTGAATAGTTCTTTTGACTGTGTATGGTGGGGCGCTTGTTGGGATTTTTATGATGTTTTTGGTTTTTTATGCTAGGTCGCAAGGGTGTGTGGTAGATATGTGGGTTGGCTTTAGTTAGTCATTTAATGGCGCGGCATGTGCGTTATTGCGAACCTAGGGACTCTCCGACCAAGTCAGCACAGGCCATCTCACCTGTGCTGAAATAGCCCTTCGTCCAACTGGCCACGCTATTTGCCCTGTCGAATTTCTGGATGGTACGCCGGCAATTAATGGCTGTAACACTGGGTGCCCTGACGCCCGCCCCGGTGGGACGCCAAGCGTGCGTCGACACAATTGCAGCGCCTAGGAAATCGAGCGCCGCCCGCGCGGCGCATCGCAGGCAAGTCGCAGCGGCGAACCGCAGCTCCCACAGTTTATTTCGGGCCAATTATTCCTGTGAAAGTACCGGCGCCTGCCTTGGCGCAAGGCTTGAGTCAGGTGGGGCTGCAGAGGTGTTCGCCGAGATACCGCGTCAATGAGCGCGACTCACCCCCGCCGCAACCACTCGATAAACTGCGCAAACAACTCCGATTGCGAATTGACCTCCAGCTTCAGATACAGGTTCTTACGGTGCATCCGCACCGTCTCCGGCGAGATCCCCAGCTCATGGGCGGTGGACTTCACCGAATGCCCCTGCAACACCATCTGCGCCACTTCCCGCTCACGCTCGGTCAGCACCCCACAACCAAAGCTGTCGAACGCCGCCTGCACACTGCCCTTCCCCTCCGGCTGCTGCGCCAGCCCATGCCGCGCAAAACGCAGCAGCAGCTCGCGCACCATCGGCTCGACCGCCTGCAGCAGGTGCAACTGCTCGATACCCAGCCGAGCACCGCTGCAGCCTTGGAATAGGCTGAGGGAAATCTTGCTGCCATTGTCCAGGTCGACGATGAAGTAGCTGTCCTCGCTGCAACCGGTTCCCAGGTAGTAGGCCTTGTAGTAGTCGCTGTCGAAGAAGTTGTCCGGGGCGATGTCCTCAAGGTGATAGAACCCCTGGGCCAGGCCCTTCTGCACCGCCAGGCAGAAGGGGTCGAGCAGGTAGCCGGCGGCGAAATAGCGCTCCAGCACCGCCTCGTGGTAACGGTCCGGAATACCCTGCTGGTACAAAAGCTGCGGCGCCTGGGCCTTGCGTTCCAGGCTGATCAGCATCGACTCGGCGCCCACCAGCTGGCTGATGGCGGCCGCCAGCCAGGCCAGCGCATCCGGGCCCTCGCTGTGGGCGAAGGCCTGTTGCAGGGCTGCGTGCCATTGCTGCAGGGCATGAAACGGCAGGCTTATTGTGGTGTTTTCGTGTGCTCGGCTCATGCCCCGCAGTCTACCGGCCGGGGCATGGGCGCGCACCTGTGGCGGCAGGTGGGTCATTGGCCGTGGTACAGCCCCTGCTCGGCCAGCTCCCGCGCGGCATCGAGGATGCAGCTGCGCAGGGTGTCGACGATCTGGTCCACCTGGGCGTGGGTGATGATCAGCGGCGGCGACATCACGTTCAGGTGCATGATCGGCCGCACCAGCAAGCCCTTGGCCTGGGCCCGCACATGGATACGCTCGCCGATGTTCACGTCATCGGGGAACAGCGCCTTGGTCTGCTTGTTGCTCACGAACTCGACACAGGCCATCAGCTTCATGCAGCGCACCTGGCCCACCAGCGGCAGGTCGGCCAGGGTCTGCAACTGCTGCTCCAGGTAGCTGCCGACATCGTTCACATGGGCCAGCAGGTTTTCCCGCTCGATGATCTCGATGTTCTTCAGCGCCGCCACGCAGCACACCGGGTGCCCGCTGTAGGTGAAGCCATGGGTGAAGCAGCGGCCCTTGCCGGGCTCGGCGATCACTTTCCACAGGCGCTCGGAGAAGATGCAGGCGCCCAGCGGCAGGTAGGCCGAGGTCAGGCCCTTGGCGGTGGTGATGATGTCGGGCGTGACGCCGAACAAGGCCTCGGAGGCGAAGAAGGTGCCCAACCGGCCGAACGAGGTCACCACTTCGTCGGCGACGAAGAGGATGTCGTAGGTCTGGCACACCTGCCACATGCGCTGGAAATAGCCCTCGGGCGGGATGATCACCCCGCCCGAGCCCATGATCGGCTCGGCGAAAAAGGCGGCGACGTTGTCGGCGCCCAGCGAGAGAATCTTGTCCTCGAACTCGGCCACCAGGAAGTCGAGGAACTCGGCCTCGTCCATGTCGTCCGCAGCCCGGTAGAAGTTGGGGTTGGACACGTGGTGGATCAGCTCGTGGGCGTAGTCGAACTCCGGCACCCGGTCGGCGGCCTTGTTGCCGATCGACATGGTCAGGCAGGTGGAGCCATGGTAGGCGTTGTAGCGGGCGATCACGTGTTTCTTGTGCGGTTTGCCGCGGCAGTTCTGGTAGTACTGGATCAGCCGGTAGGCGGTGTCCACCGCGGTGGAGCCGCCGGTGGTGAGGAACACATGGTTGAGGTCGCCTGGCGCCAGGCTGGCGAGCTTCTCGCACAGTTCGATGGCCTTGGGGTTGGCCATGTCGGAGAACGGGTTGGAATAGGCCAGCTGGCGCACCTGGTCGGCAATGGCCAAGGCCATTTCCTCACGGCCCAGTCCGATGTTGGTGCACCACATGCCGCCGACGGCATCGAGGAAGCGGTTGCCCTCGGTGTCCTGGATATAGGCGCCTTCACCGGCCTGGATGTTCAGCGCGCCCTGCTCGGCGTGCTCGTCGAACATATGGTAGCCGTGCATGTAGTGGGCCTTGTCGGCCTGCACCAGGCGGTCGTTGTTCGAGGCGTCGGCCAGCTTGCGAATGGGGGTAGCCATGAGCGATTCCTTGTCGAAGCGATACGGTGAAAGGTGTCAGATGCCGGTCTTGACCGTGCTCCAGACCCGGGTGATGGCGCGCATGGCCTGCGGGTCCTGGGCTTTCTGGGTGAACAGGCGTTCGCGGGTCTGGTCGTCGGGGTAGATCGCCGGGTCATTGCGGATATCGGCCTGCACCAGCGGCGTGGCGGCGGCATTGCTGTTGGCGTAGTGGATGTAGTTGGTCACCTCGGCCATGGTCTTGGGTTGCAGCAGGTATTCGATGAAGCGGTGGGCGTTGGCGGCGTGGGGCGCGTCGTTGGGCAGGTAGAGGCTGTCGAACCAGATCAGCGAGCCTTCCTTGGGGATGAAGAACGCCAGGTTGATGTCCTTCTTCGCCTCCACCGCGCGGGCCTGGGCGGTGGCGTAGTCGCCGGACCAGGTCAGGGCCATGCACACGTCGCCGTTGGGCAGGCTGGTGAGGTAGTTCACCGAATCGAACTTCTTGATGAACGGGCGGATGCCCAGCAGCAGGTCCTGGGCCGCCTTGAGGTCCGCTGGGGCGGCGCTTTTCGGGTCTTTGCCGAGGTACTTGAGGGCCAGCGGAATGACTTCGCTGGGGGCATCCATCAGGGTCACGCCGCAGTCGGCGAAGCGCGAGACGATCTTGGGGTCGAACAGCATGGCCAGCGAGCCGATGGGCGCGTCGGGCATGCGCTGCTTGATCTTGTCGACGTTGTAGGTGATGCCCGAGCTGCCCCAGGTGTAAGGCGCCGAATAGAGCATGCCGGGGTCGTAGGCTTGCATGCTCTGCACCACGTGCGGGTCGAGGTTGGCCCAGCTGGGCAGTTGGGTCTTGTCCAGCGGCTGGAACACCTTGGCCTTGATCAGTGGCGGCACCAGGGAAGCATTGAGCATCACCAGGTCGTAGCCGGAGCGGCCGGTAAGCAGTTTGGTCTGCACTGTTTCGTAGCCGTCGAAGGTGTCGTAGATCACCTTGATGCCGGTCTGTTTCTCGAAATCGGCGAGGGTGTTTTCGCCGATGTAGTCGGTCCAGTTGTACAACCTGAGTGTGTTGCCGGTATCTGCCTCGGTCGCCAGGGTGGCGGTGGCGGTGCAGCACAGCAACAGACTGGAAATCACCTTGAATGCCTTGCGCATAGCAACTCCATCGTGTGATCAGGATCGGCTCGGGTGAGCGGATGGGGTAACTATCGGAGGGATTGCGGGTGGGGGCTATAACCCGAATGGGTGGGGGCGATGCGATTTTGTGTCGGGCCAACAAGGCGGACAGCGGAGATGTCACAGGCATAACTGGCCCGAAACAAACTGTGGGAGCTGGCTTGCCAGCGATGCGCCGCGCGGGCGGCGCTCGATCTCATAGGCGCTGCAAGAACACCGGCGGACACCTGGTGGCCCTCACGCGATATCCCGCCATGCACTTGGAGGTCATCACCGAATCCTGGTTTTCCAAGGTCGATGGTGTGACGACCAAGCGCCAGTCTTGAGACCGTATGAGGGCCACCAGGTGCATGCCGGCAGTCTTGCGGCGCTCTCAAGATCGAGCGCCGCCCGCGCGGCGCATCGCTGGCAAGCCAGCTCCCACATCTGTTTCGGGCCAGTCATGCCTGTGAGATAGGCAGCGCCTGCCCTGTTGGCATGGCGCGATTTCTCGGTGCGCGCGGCTATTGCTGTGCCAGGGGATACAGCGCTTCGTCAAATTGCTCGAGACGCGGGAACACCATCGGCAGATCATCCGAAAGCTGCTCCAGCCGCTGCTGGTAACTGCTCAGGAAATCCTTGCGCGCTTCATCACTGATATACGGCACATGCCACGCCACGAACGGCTCCAGCACCTCGAAGCCGACATAGGCCAAGGTACCGCGCAGAATCGGCCGCAGCATATCCTCCAGCGGCCCGTGGATCGCCCCCTCACCAAACATGTGCTCACGCCCGCCCAAGGTCACGGTCACCAACGCCCGCTTGCCCGCCAACCCGCCCTGGTCATAGAAACGCTTGCCGCCGTAGCACACCCCCGACACCAGCACCCGGTCGATCCAGCCCTTGAGCATCGCCGGCGCCGAGAACCAGAAGATCGGGAAGTTCAGCACCAGCAGGTCGGCCCACAGCAGCTTGTCCAATTCCTGCTGGATATCCGGCGCGATGGACCCGCTCTTCACCCCCAGCCGTTGCTCCAGCGCATACACCAGGTACTCCGGGTTTTCCCGGTGGCTGAAGTCTTCGGCGCTGGCCACCGGGTTCCAGCCCATCGCGTACAGGTCACTCACCTGCACCTCGTGGCCCTGGGCGCGGAAGGTCTCGGCCGCCTGGTCACGCAGCGCGGCAGTGAAGGATTGCGGCTCGGGATGAGCGTGAACGATCAGTACTTTCATGGATGTTCCTTAAACGGTTTCCAGGGCAGATTCGGTTTTGCGGGCCGCCAGCAAACGGTCGAGCCAGTCGGGGTCCATCTCCGGCTCGCAGGAGAACAGCAAGCCGGTGTAGTCGCGGTACGGCGGCCGGAAGATCGCTTCGCGGCTGCCATGGTCGACCACCCTGCCCCGCTGCATCACCAGCACCTCGTCGGCGATGGCACGCACGGTGGCGACATCGTGGGTAATGAACAAATAGGCCACGCCCAGCTCGCGCTGGATGCGGTCGAGCAGCTTCAGCACGCCCTCGGCCACCAGTTGGTCGAGGGCCGAGGTCACTTCGTCGCAGATGATCAGTTGCGGCTCGGCTGCCAGCGCCCGGGCAATGCAGATTCGTTGCTTCTGCCCGCCGGACAGTTCGCGTGGCAGCCGATCCATGTACTTGGCCGGTTCCAGGTCGATCATGCGCAGCAGCTCGGCGACCCGCTCGCGCAGCGCCTTGCCCTTCAAACCCAGATAGAAGCTCAGCGGCCGGCCAATGATGTCGACGACGCGCTGGCGTGGATTAAGCGCGGTGTCGGGGATCTGATAGATCATCTGGATGCGCCGCAGCTGCTCCTTGCTGCGCTGGCGATAGTCCGCCGGCAGCGCTTGCCCCTCGTACAGCACCTGGCCCGAGGTCGGCTGCAGCAGGCCGCTGATCAAGCGTGCCGTGGTGCTCTTGCCACTGCCGGACTCACCGATCACCGCCAGCGTCTGGCCGCGATACAGCTTCAGCGAGACATCGTGCAGTACCGGCTGATGACCGTAACTGGCATCGACCTGGCACACCTCCAGCAGCGGTTGTTCATGGCTGGGGCATGCCTTGGCGGACGTATGGAAATTGCGCACCGCCCACAGCGATTGGGTGTAGGCCTGCTGCGGCGCACTGAGCATGGTGCGGGTCTGCGCTTCTTCCACCAGGCTGCCATGGCGCAGCACCATGATACGGTCGGCCATCTGCGCCACTACCGCCAGGTCGTGGCTGATGTACAGCGCGGCACTGCCGAAGGTCTTCACCGCATCGCGAATCGCCGCCAGCACCTCGATCTGGGTGGTGACGTCCAGCGCCGTGGTCGGCTCATCGAAGATGATCAGGTCCGGGTGGCAGGCCATGGCCATCGCCGTCATCACCCGCTGCAACTGGCCGCCGGACAACTGGTGCGGGTAGCGCTGGCCAATGTGCTCGGGGTCGGGCAGGCGCAGGATGCGGTACAGCTCGACCGCCTCGGCCTCGGCCTGGGCGCGGTCGATGCCGCCGTTGATCACCGCGGTTTCCACATGCTGGTCGATCAGCCGGTGCGCCGGGTTGAACGAGGCCGCCGCGCTCTGCGCCACGTAGGCGATGCGCAGGCCGCGCAGCTTGCGCAGGGTGTCGGCGCTGGCCTGGAGCAACTCGATACCATCGAAGCACACGCTGCCGCCGGTGATCCGGCAACCGTCGCGCACATAGCCCATGGCAGCCAGGCCCAGGGTGGACTTGCCGGCCCCGGACTCGCCGATAAGGCCCAGTACCTCGCCGCGCTTCAGGGTCAGGTCGATGCCTTTGATCAGCGGGTGCCAGGCGTTTTCGTAGTGCCCTTCGATACGCAGGTCGCGGATCGTCAACAAGGTGTCTTGGCTCATGTTCAGCACTCCTTCAGGCCACTGGACAGGTGCAGCACCCAGTCGACGACGAAGTTCACGCTCACCGTGATCAACGCCACGGCCAAGGCCGGCAGCAGCGGGCTGACGTCACCGAAGGTGATCAGCACCGCGTTGTCGCGCACCATGCTGCCCCAATCGGCGGTGGGCGGCTGGATGCCCAGGCCGAGGAACGACAAGGCGCTGATGAACAGGAAGACGAAGCAGAAGCGCAGGCCGAACTCGGCAATCAAGGGCGCCGCGGCGTTGGGCAGCACTTCACGGCTGACCAGCCACCACAGCCCCTCCCCGCGCAGCCGCGCGGCCTCGACGAAGTCCTGCACTACCACGTTCATGGCCACCGCCCGCGCCAGGCGGAACACCCGGGTGGCGTCCAGCAGCGCGATCACCAGTACCAGCGAGGTGGCCGTGGTGCCGACCACGCTGAGAATCAGCAAGGCGAAGATCAGTTGCGGGATGGCCATCAGGATGTCCACCACCCGTGACAGGCCCTGGTCGATCCAGCCGCCCTTGATCGCCGCGACCAGCCCGCACAGGCCGCCCAGCAAAAACGCCAGGGTGGTGGTCAGAAAGGCGATGCCCAAGGTATTGCGGGCGCCGTACAGCAGGCGGCTGAACATGTCGCGGCCGAGGTTGTCGGTGCCCAGCAGGAACTCCGGGCCCCAGGGCGCGAAGCCCTCGCCCACCACCTGGGTTTCGCCGTAGGGCGCCAGCAGTGGCGCGAACACCGCCACCAGCAGGTAGGCGACGATCACCAGCAGGCCGAACTTGGCACTCAGGGGTGCGCGCAGCAAAGGTGCGATCAGGCTCATGGTCTACCCCTTCGGGTGCATCAGGCGTGGGTTGCTGGCGATCGACAGCACGTCGGCGCCGGTATTGAGCAGGATGTAGGTGCCGGCGAAGATCAGGCTGCAGGCCTGCACCACCGGGATGTCGCGCTTGGCCACCGAGTCCACCAGCAACTGGCCCAGGCCTGGGTAGACGAACACCACCTCCACCACCACCACGCCCACCACCAGGTACGCCAGGTTCAGCGCCACCACGTTGACGATCGGCGCCAGGGCGTTGGGCAAGGCGTGCCTGAAGATGATCCGCGCAGGCGACACGCCCTTGAGCCGGGCCATCTCGATATAGGGGCTGGCCAGCAGGTTGATCAGCGAGGCGCGGGTCATGCGCATCATCTGCGCGATCACCACCAGGCTCAGGGTCGCCACCGGCAGCAGCGACACCTGCAACACCTCAGCCAGCGACGCCCCCGGCGCCAGGCTGGAGATGCCCGGCAGCCATTCGAGCTTGACCGCGAACACCAGAATCAGGATGTAGGCGACGAAGAACTCGGGGAACGACACCGCGCTCAGCGCACCGGTGTTCAGCAGCCTGTCGAACCAACTGTTGCGGTACAGCGCCGCGAGCATGCCCAGCAGCAACGCGGTGGGCACCGAGAACAGCGCCGCCAGCAGGGCCAGGCTGAAGGTGTTGCCCAGCCGCGCACCGACCAGCTCGACGATGGGCCGCTGGTTGGCCAGGGACACGCCCAGGTCGCCGTGCAGCAGGCGCCAGGCCCACTGCACGAAGCGCTGCACGGGCGACAGGTCCAGCCCCAGTTGGGCGCGGAACGCCGCCACGGTTTCCGGGGTGGCCGACTGGCCGAGCATGGCCTGGGCGATATCGCCCGGGAGCATGCCGACGGCCAGGAAGATCACCACCGACACCGCAAACAGCGACAGCAGGCCCAGGGCCAGGCGCTGCATCAGTAACTTGCCAAGGGTATTCACCATTGCACTCCTTCAACGCACGGGAAGTTCAGGCCTGCCACCAGCGCTCGATCACCCGCAGGCCATCGAGTTCGCCGTAGGGCGCGGTCTGCCCGCCATGTACCACCCGGCTCGAGCGTGCGGCCACGGAACTGGCGAACAGCGGCACGATTGCCCCGCCATCGTCGCGGCACAGCGCCTGCATCTCGTTGTACATCTCGCGGCGCAGCGTCTCGTTCATCTCGCCGCGTGCGGCGTTGAGCAGCTGGTTGAAGCGCGGGTTGTCCCAGTGGGTCTCGTTCCACGCCGCGCCCTTGGCGTAACCAATGCTGAACATACGGTCGGCGGTCAGGCTGGAGTACCAGAACGAGGTGGTGAAAGGTTGTTTCATCCAGACATTGGAGAAGAACCCATCGGCCGGTTCGCGCACCACGTCGATGTCGATCCCGGCCTGGCGCGCCTGCTCCTTGAACAGCACCGAGGCATCCACCGCGCCGCTGTAGGCAGCATCGGAGGCCTGCAGGCGCACCTTGAGGCTGTCCATGCCGGCCTGACGCAGATAGAAGCGCGCCTTGTCCGGGTCGTAGGCACGCTGTTCCAGGGCCGGGTTGATGAAGCGGTTGGCCGGCTGCAGCGGGTGGTCGTTGCCGACCTGGCCGTAGCCATACAGCACCGAGGCCAGCAGCGCCTCGCGGTCGACCGCGTGCTTGAGGGCCAAGCGCACGTTGTTGTCCTTGAACTGTGCGCTGTCGGTGAGCATCGGGAAGGTGTAGTGCTGGGCGCCCTTGGTTTCCTCGATCACCAGCTTCGGGTTGCGCTTGAGCAAGGCCACGGTCTTGAGGTCGACTTTGTTGATCACATCGACCTTGCCGGTAACCAGCGCGTTGACCCGCGCGGCGCCATCGGCGATGGCCAGCAGTTCGGCGCTGGCGAAGTGCGCCCTGCCGGGTTTCCAGTAGTCGGGGCTGCGCTCCAGGTCCATGCGTACGCCAGGCTCGAAGCCCTTGATGCGGTAGCCGCCGGTGCCGATGCCGGCCTGCCAGTCGGCCAGGCCGTCCTTGGCGGGCATGATCACCAGGTGGTAGTCGGCGACCACGTAGGCGAAGTCGGCGTTGCCCGAATGCAGCTCGAACACCACGGTGTCGGGGGCGCTGGCGTGAACCTGGGCGACATCGCCCAGTACGGTCTTGGCGGCGGAGGTGGATTTTTCGCCCAGGTGGTGCTGGATCGAGGCGACCACATCGTCGGCGCTGAGGGTCTTGCCGTTGTGGAAGGTCACGCCCTGACGCAGGGTGAAGGTCCAGGTTTTCGCGTCCGGGCTCGATACCCAGCGCTCGGCCAGCTCAGGGATGGCGGTGCCGTCCACGGCGATTTCGGTGAGGGTGTTGTACACCGCCGAGAAGCCGATGAAGGTGAAGGTGTCGACCCATGAGCCTGGGTCCTTGGAGTCGGTGGTGCTGCCCCCCGCCAGGCCCAGGCGCAGGGTGCCACCGGGTTTTGGCGTGGCATCGGCAGCATGCCCGCTCAGTGGCAGACCGAGGGAAAACGCCCCGGCGATGGCCGCGGCGGCGGCGCTGTATTTCAGGAAGTCCCGGCGCGGCAAGCCGCCGTCGAGAATGGTCTGAGGTCTGTTCTTGTTGTTATCGCTCATGCATGTGCCCCTGTTGAACCGCAAGGAATTGTTGTTCGGTCAAAGCGGAGTGCGTAGAAGCTGTGTATTATTTGTAATTGTTACCGTAACAAATACATTAGCGGCACGACAAGCTGTTTTCCAAGGGCCCGAGCAGGGCACTTTTCATCGTGTAACATGAGCGTTTTCGCAGGGAGCCACTTCCTCCATGAGCCAGTCGACCCGCCTGATCACGGCTTCGTACATTCTCTCGTTCGTGGCGGCCAATGCCCCGCAGAAGCTGCGCACCGAGACCATCGCCAAGTGGGTGAAAGTGCACCCCACCCGAGTGCGCGGGCTGGTGTCGCAGATGGTCAAGGCCGATATCCTCACCTCGTACCGCGGCGCCCAGGGCGGCGTGACCCTGGCCCGCCCGCCGCAGCAGATCACCCTGCGTGAGGTGTATGACGCGGTGCAGGAAAGCTCGCTGATCGCCGAGAAGATCGACAACCCGTTTGCCGGGATGGAGGATCACTGCAAGGTGTTCGAGGTGTTCACCCGGTTGTTTGCGATGTTGGAGCAAAACATGCGGTTGGACTTGGGGACGATCACGGCGGATCAGTTGTTCGTGGCGTTTGATACGCCGCAGGAGCAGGTTGGTTGATAGCGCTGGCGCTCTGCGCCAGATCGCGGGGCAAGCCCGCTCCCACGCTGTGGATTAGCCACACCAATCCAACCTTTGGGAGCGGTCCACCTCGTGGGAGCGGGCTTGACCCGCGAAGGGGCCCTCAGAGCTGGATTGCCTTCACTTCGACAAACTCACCCAACCCCTCCTCCCCCCATTCACGCCCATTGCCCGACTGCTTGTACCCCCCAAACGGCGCCTGGTAATTGAATGCCCCACCATTGACGAAGCACTGCCCCGCGCGCAGCTGTCGCGCCAGTTGCAGCGCCTTGTCCCGGCTGCCGGCCCATACCGCGCTGGACAACCCGAACGGCGAATCATTGGCCAGCGCAATCGCCTCGGCCTCGTCGGCATAGGGGATCAGGCACAGCACCGGCCCGAAAATCTCCTCCTGGGCGATGCGCATACGGTTGTTTACATCGGCAAACAGCGTCGGCGGCACGTAGAACCCGCGCTCGAAGCCCGGCGCCGTTTCACCGCCGCACAGCAGCCTTGCGCCCTCCTCCTGGCCGACACGGATGTATTCCTGCACCGTACGCCGCTGCCCTGCCGAACACATCGGTCCAAGGAAGCTGCGCGGATCCTGCGGGTCACCCATCACCAGCCCACGCACCTCGTCCACGGCGATCTCCAACGCCTCGGCATAGCGCGACGCCGGCAACAGCATTCGGGTCAGCGCGGTGCAGGTCTGCCCCGAATTGATCATCACGTCCTGCACGCCATAACGCACTGCCGCGTCCAGGTCGGCATCGGCGCCGATCAGCAGCGGCGACTTGCCGCCCAGCTCCAGGCACACTCGCTTCACCGACGGCGCCGCCGCCTGGGAGACACGCACGCCCGCGCCGGTGGATCCGGTGAACGAGACCATGTCCACCTGCGGGTGCCGCGCCAAGGCCTCGCCCACTTTCGACCCCGGCCCGCTGACCAGGTTGAACACCCCGGCCGGTAAGCCGATAGCCTCGATCATCTCGGCCAGCACAAAGGCATGCAGCGGCGTTTCCTGGCTGGGCTTGACCACCACGGTACAACCGGCCGCCAAGGCCGGCGCCAGCTTGCCGATCAGCTGATGCAGCGGGTAGTTCCACGGGTTGATGAACGCGCACACGCCCACCGCCTCGCGGTACACCAGCGAGTTGCCGACCTCGCGCACCTGGTCCATCAACCCGGCCAGCTCTATGTACTGCTCAAGCCCAGCGATCGGCCCGTCCACCTGCACCGGCCGGCACCACTGCACCGGCATGCCCAGCTCGGAGGTGATCACCGCGGCCATCTCGTCGGCGCGGGCCTTGAGCTGATCGACCAAGGCACGAATGTACCCGGCGCGCACGCTGGAAGGTGTTCGTGACCAGTCGGCAAACGCCCGGCGTGCCGCCTGCACCGCCCGCTCCACATCCTCTTCATTGCCCAGCGGCACCTTGCCGGCGACCGTTTCGCTGGCCGGGTCGATCACCTCGGCCATGCCCTGCCCCACCGGCTGCTGCCAGCGGCCATCGATGAACAAGCGGCTGTACTCACGCATTGCGTTGCGCCTCCATCAGCTCGCCGGCACACAGCACGATACGCCGGCAGGCTTCGCGCAAAGGCTCTGCCCCTAGCACCAGGCCCAGGCGGATATGCCCGGCCGCGCTCGGCCCGAAGGCCTCACCGGCCAACACCGAAACCCCATGCAGATCGAGCAGGCGGTTGGAAAAATCCTGTGCACTCAGCCCGGTCTCGCGGATATCGACCATCACGAACATCCCGCCATCGGGCTTGAGCGCGCGCACACCCGGGCAATCCGCCAGGCTCGCGCACACTAGGTCGCGGCGCTGGCGGTAGGCGTCACGCATCGCGTCCAGTTCCGGCAGCTCCTGCTCCAGCGCAGCCACCGCGGCGTCCTGGATGAAGTCCGGCGAGCCGTACAGCATGCACAGCGCCAGGTTCTCCAGGTGCCCGGCCAGGGCCGGCGAACCCACCACCCAGCCCACCCGCCAGCCGGTCATGGCATGGGACTTGGACAGGCTGTTGAGCGTCGCCGTGCGCTCGGCCATACCCGGCAGACTGGCGGGGCTGATGTGCTCGCCGTTGAACAACAGCTCGCTGTAGACCTCGTCGCTGATCAGCCACAGATCATGGCCGATGCACAGTTCGGCCAGCGCTTCCCAAGTGCTGCGCGGCAGGCTGGCGCCGGAGGGGTTGTGCGGGCTGTTCAGCGCCAGGGCGCGGGTACGCGGGGTGATTCGCGCAGCCACATCCTCGGGCTGCACACGAAAGCCATGCTCCGGGCGTACGGGCACTGGTATCACTTTCGCCCCACAGGCGCCGAAGACTGCTTCGTAGGTGACATACATCGGCTCGGCGACGATGACTTCATCGCCCGGCTCCAGCACGCACTGGGCCACGCAGAACAGCGCGCACTGCGCGCCCGCCAGCACCGTCACCTGGTCGGCCGTCACCGCCTGGCCACTGCGCTGCCGGTGCCGCCGGGCGATGGCCTCGCGCAGGCTGCGCTTGCCACGCACATCGGCGTAATGGGTGTTGCCGGCCTGCAGGCTGTCCATCGCGGCCTGAACGATAGGCGCCGGCGTGTCGAAATCCGGGTCGCCCACCGACAGCAGCAGTACGTCGCGGCCCTGTTCGAGCATGGCCAGGGCGCGGTAGTGGATCTCCCAGGCGGCAGCGCCGTCACCGGCGATCCGTTGGGTCAGGGAAGAAAAACGCATGGCAAGTATCCTGTTGTGCGGGATGGGCTCAGCGCGCGCAGGCGTGCTTGAGCTCGATCAGGGTCACGCCGTTGCGGGCGAAGCCGCCGCGCAGGTCCCGTTGCAGTTCATCGAGGCTTTGCGGCTGGGCGACCGTGCAGCCGAAGGCGCGGGCCAGGCCTGCGAAGTCCGGGTTGCGCGGCAGCACGCCGATGGGCTCGATGTCCAGGTTGAGCATGTCGTCGCGGATCTGCCCCAGCGCGTCGTTGTTCCACAGCAGCACCACCAGCGGGCGGTCCAGCTCTTCGACGGCAGTGGCCAGTTCCTGGGCGGTATAGAGGAAGCCGCCGTCGCCCACCAGCACCAGGCCTGGGCGCTCGTTGCTGGCGAACATGCCGCCGATGCCCGCCGGCAGGCCGTAGCCGAGGGTGCCGTAGCCGGTCGGGTGCAGCCAGCTGCGCGGCGCCCGGCTGTTGAACACGTAGTTGCCGGTGTAGGCCAGCTGGGTCATGTCGGTGCTGATGAAGGCGTTGTCCGGCAACTCGGCGGCGATGCGGTCGAGGATGGCCTGGTGCAGCGCCTGCAACGGACCGTGGCTGGCCTGCACGGCGCTGCGCAGCGTGGCCACCGAGACGCTGGCCGCCGTGGCATCGCGCACGCTGTCCGGCAGCTGTTCGAGCAGCGCAGCCACGGTCTGCCGGGCATCGCCATGCAGCGCCACTGTGCAGGGATAGAAGTCGTTGAACTTGCGCGGGTCGATATCCACCCGCAGCAGCTCGCCGTTCAATGGCAGGCGCTCGCGCCAGAAGTCGGTGTCGGCCATTTCGGTACCAACCGCCAGCACCACGTCGGCCTGGGCGATCAGCTCCCAGCCGGGCTCGACGCACAGGCTGGAGCCGGCGTTGAGCGGCGAGTCCAGGGGCGCCAGGCCCTTGCCGGCCACGCTGGTGAAGAACGGCGCGGCCAGGCGCTTGCTCAGCAGTTGCAGCTCGGTCGCGGCACTCAGCGCGCCCCCCCCGGCAATGATCATCGGGCGTTTGGCCGCTGCCAGCTTGCTGGCCGCCAGCTCCACGCATTCAAGGTTCGCCGGGCCGCGCCCGGGGCGGCGCACCACATCAAAGCTCCAGTCCCGCGCCACGGGCGCCGCCAACACATCCAGCGGCACCGAGATATGCACCGGACGCGGCCGTTCGCTGTCGAACACCGCATAGGCGCGGGCGATCAGCTCCGGCAGGTCCTCGGCCTTCAGTGCCACCGCCGAGAACGCGGTGATCGGCGCGGTCATGGCGCGCTGGTCCTGGGTCTCGTGCAGGCAACCCCAGCCTTTGCCCAGGCTGGCCGTGTGGTTGACGCTGGAGATCACCAGCATCGGGATCGAGTCGGCGTAGGCCTGGCCAATGGCGGTGGCGGCGTTGGTCACGCCGGGGCCGGTGATGATGAAGCACACCCCCGGCTTGCCGCTGACCCGCGCATAGCCGTCGGCCATGAAGCCGGCGCCCTGCTCGTGGCGAGTGAGCACATGGCGGATGCCGCTGCCGGGCAGGCCGCGGTACAGCTCCAGGGTGTGCACGCCGGGGATGCCGAAGACGGTATCGACGCCGTAGTTGGCCAGCAGGCGCACCAGCGCCTGGCCACCGGTCAGTGTGTTGTTCGTCATGTTCAAATCCTCACGCCTGGCCGAGGCGGATCAAGGCATCGACCGCGGTGGTGCCGGTGGCACCGACCATCAATGGGTTCACATCCAGCTCCAGCAGCTGGCTGGCGTTCTCGCAGGCGTAGTCGGCCACCGCGCGGATGGCGGCGACCAGCGCGTCCAGGTCCGCCGCCGGTTTACCGCGAAAGCCCTGCAGCAAGGCGGCGCTGCGCAGGCCGAGCACGGCGTTGCGGATGGCGCCGTCGGTGGTCGGCAACAGCAGGCTCTTGCTGTCCTTGAGCAGCTCGACGAGGATGCCGCCGGCACCGATCACCAGCGCCAGGCCGAAGTCCGGCTCGCGCTTGATGCCGACGATCAACTCGGCCAGCGGTGCGCTGGCCATGGGTTCGAGCAGCACCTGGTCGAAGGCGACGCCGGGGGCGTAGGCGGCGATGCGCGTGCGCATGTGTTCCAGCGCCCGGCTCAGGGCCGCTTCATCACCCAGGTGCAGCGCCACGGCGCCGGCTTCGGTCTTGTGCGGCAACTGCGCACTGACGGCCTTGAGCACCAGCGGGAAGCCGACCTTGCGCGCATCGGCCAGTGCCTGCTGCGGGCTGCTCAATACGCCGTTCGGCACGGGCAGGCCAAAGCCACGCAGGGCCTGCTTGGACTGCCACTCATCAAACAGATGGCTGTCACTGCCCAGGGCCTGCGGGCACAGCGGCACCAGCGCCGATTCACCCAGGGCCAGCAGCGCCTCGCGCTGTTGCGCATAGCGGGCCACCCGCCCCCAGGCTGCAAGGCCATCCTCCACCCCTTGCAACGCCGGTACGCCGGCTGCGTGCAAACGCTCGCGGGCGCTGGCCGGCAGCAGTTCGGGGAAGGCAGAGGTGACGAAGCCGGTCTTGCCATGGCGCTGCAGCGCCTCGCAGAACAGCCCCAGCAGCAGGTCGCATTCCTTGCGTTCGCCAGTGAACTCGGCGGGGTAATCCAGCACCAGCATGGCCGCGTCGGCGTCGCTGCGCAGGGCACTGTCGAGCATGCGCTGCTTGGCTGGGCCGTCGCCCCAGATGGCCGTGGTGAAGTCCAGCGGGTTGACCAGGTTAGCGTAGGCCGGCAGCACCTGGGCCAGTTCGTCGACCTGACTGCTGTCCAAGGCAGGCAGACGCAGCTGGTTGCTTTCGCTGTAGTCGGCGATCAGGCCGGCATCTCCCCCCGAGCAGGCCAGGGCAATCAGGCTGTCGCCCTTGGGCAAGTTGCCGCAGGCGGCGGCCTTGAGGGTTTCGACGAAGCTCACCGGGCCGCTGACACGGATCACCCCAAGGCGCTCGAACAGGCTGTCGTACAGGGCGTCGGAGCCGGACAGCGAGCTGGTATGGCTCAACGCCAATTCAGCGCCGATCTGCGACACGCCGGTCTTCAGCGCGATGATCGGGATGCCCTTGTGCAGCGCCTTGTGCGCGGCGCGGGCAAAGCCCGGCACGTTCTTCAAGCCTTCCAGGTGCAGGCCGATGGCCGTGACCCGTGGCTCGTCGAGCAGCACATCCATCAGCTCGGCGATGCCCAGCTGGGCCTGGTTGCCGACCGAGGCCATGTAGGCCACCGGCAGCGAACGGTCGCTCATGGACAGGTTGTAGGCAAAGTTGCCGCTCTGGGTCAGCACCGCCACGCCCTTGTCCACCGCCTTGCCGCCGTGGGCCACGGGCCACAGGGCGGCGCTGTGCAGGTAGTCGAGCAGGCCGTAGCAGTTGGGCCCGAGCAGGGCCATGTCGCCGGCGGCGGCCAGCAGTTGCTGTTGCAGGGCCTGGCCTTCGGCGCCGCTTTCGGCGAAGCCCGAGGCATAGCAGATCGCCCCGCCCGCGCCCTTGGCGGCCAGTTCGCCGACGCAGGCCAGGGTCAGTTCGCGGTTGGTGGCGATGAACACCGCGTCCGGCGCACTGGGCAGCTCGGCCACGCTGCGCACGCAAGGCACGCCGTCGATGCTGTCGTGCTGCGGGTTCACCAGCCACAGCTGGCCCTGGTAGCCACCGTCGGCGCAGCGCTTGAGTGCGCGGGCCATGCTGCGCCCGCCGATGAAAGCCAGGTGCCGGGGCGCCAGCAGGCGCTTGAGGTTGTCACGAATGGCGTTGGACATGACGAGGCTCCGGTCAGCGCAGCAGCGGGCGCAGCAGTTCGCGGGAGATGATGTGGCGCTGGATCTCCGAGGTGCCTTCCCAGATCCGCTCGATCCGCGCGTTGCGCCAGATCCGCTCCACCGGGCCTTCGTCCATCAGGCCCATGCCGCCGTAGATCTGCACGGCCTCGTCGGCGACTTTGCCCAGCACTTCGCTGGCGAACAGCTTGGCCATGCCGGCCTCGCCGTCGGTCATGCTGCCCTGGTCCATCTTCCAGGCGGTGTGCAGGGTCAACAGCTCGGCGGCGCGGATCTGCGTGGCCATGTCGGCCAGCTTGAACGACACCCCCTGGTAACTGCCGATCGCCTGGCCGAATTGCTTGCGGTCGGCCGCCCATTGCAGCGACGCATCCAGCGCACGCTGGGCCTGGCCTACGCAGTTGGCGGCGACCATCACCCGGCCTGCGGTCAGCCAGGCGTTGGCCACTTCCCAGCCCTTGCCGACTTCACCGAGCACCTTGCTGGCCGGCACGCGGCAGTCGTCGAAGAACATCTCGTAGGTGTGGTAACCGCGGTTGCTCACGCATTTCGGGCCGCGGCGGATGGTCATGCCCGGGGTGTCGCGGTCGACCAGGAAGGCGGTCACCGCGTTGCGCTTGCGGCCGTTGTGCTCATAGGTGTCGGTGACGGCGAAGACGATGGCGAAGTCGGCGTGCCCGGCATGGCTGATGAAGTGCTTGCTGCCGTTGAGCACGAAGTCGTCGCCCTCGCGCAGGGCGCGGGTCTTGATGGCGTTGGCGTCGGAGCCCGCGCCCGGCTCGGTCAGGGCGAAGCAGTCGATCTTCTCGCCCTGGATGCACGGCAGCAGGTAGTCGTCGATCTGCTGGCCGGTGCAGGCCATGAGGATCTTCGAGGGCCGCGCAACGAACACATGCAGCGCCCAGGAGACTTTCGACAGCTCGCGCTCGATCAGCGCCTGGGACAGGTAGTCGAGGCCGCCGCCGCCCACTTCCTCGGGCATGTTGAAGGCGTAGAAACCGGCGGCGATGGCCTTGCCGCGGATCTGCGCGGCGAGTTCGGGAGAGACTTCATCGGCGCGGTCCACGGCTTCTTCATGGGGCAGCAGCTCCTTGGCAACGAAGCTGCGTACGGCATCCACCAACATTTCTTGTTCTTGGGTCAGTTGGAAATTCATGGCCTGTTCCTGGGTAACCGGGGGAAAGAGGGAGTGCTTATTTGCCGATAAAGCGTGGCGCGCGTTTTTCGCTGGCGGCGCGCAAGGCCTCGGCGCCGTCTTCGCTGCGCCCGCAAAGCAGGCCGGCGGCCAGTTCCGCGCCGAGCTGTTCGGCCAGGCTGCGCTGGGCGCCGTCACGGATCAGGCGCTTGGTCTGGGCATGGGCGAAGGTCGGGCCCTGGGCCAGGCGCGCTGCCAGTTCGGCGGTGGCCGTGGCCAGTTGCTCGTCGGCGACCACTTCACCCACCAGGCCGGCGGCCAGGGCACGCTCGGCGCCCCACAGTTCGTCGAGGAACAGCAGGCGCTTGGCCTGTTCGCTGCCGATCAGCCGTGGCAGGTGCCAGCTGGCGCCGGCGTCCGGCGAGTAGGCCATGCTGGTGTAGCCGGCCTTGAAGCGGGCGGATTGCGCGGCCAGGCGCAGGTCGCAGCACAGCGACAGGTCCATGCCGGCGCCGACGGCGGTGCCGTTGATGGCGGCGATGGTGGGTTTGTCGAGGCTGTGCAGGCACTGCATCAGGGCGTGGGCGGTTTCGGTCCAGCCGTAGGTTTCCAGGGCGCCGCGGGCTTCGGCCTCGGCCCATTCGGCCAGGTCGGCACCGGCACAGAAGCTGCGGCCCGTGCCGGTCAGCACCACCACGCGCACGGCCGGGTCGCTGTTGCAGGTTTCCAGGGTGGCGTGCAGGTGTTTGAGGGTCGGGATGTCCAGGGCGTTGCGCTGGTCAGGGCGGTTCAGGGTGATCCAGGCGACGCCGGCTTCAACCTGGATGAGTAGGGACGACGGAGCAGTCATGACGGGCCTCGGATTGTTGTGATTGTGCTGAGGGGGGTGACTTGAGGGTCATGCTAAACGAGTGTTCAACAAGGAGGCAATTGGGGGATATCGCGGTGTTACAACTTCGAACAAGTGGGGGGAAATCAGGGGGAAAAGCAGGATCGCGTTTGGGCTACAAGGTGCATGGCGACAGGGTTTCAGCGCCTATGAGATCGAGCGCCGCCCGCGCGGCGCATCGCTGGCAAGTCGCGGCGGCGAACCGCAGCTCCCACATCTGTTTCGGGCCA